>CASEBP010000064.1 GCA_949285275.1 uncultured Oscillospiraceae bacterium
ATCCCGTTTGGCGGTGACGCGGGAGACCTGCGAGGCGGTGACGCCGGCATGCTTGTAGGCGGCGGATTTTGCGGCGGCCTCACCGATATCGCCGGCCGAAGCGGCGGACGAAGCGGCGGCTGCCTGGGAGGCGGAGAGGTTCTTGGTCTCCTGCTTGAGGACGGTGGCGCTGGTCAGCGCGATCTCATACTCATACCGGGTGGATCCGGAGAGGAATTCAACCTCATAGTACTCCGGCCGGCCGTCGTCGTAGGAGAGCCACACGTTGCAATAGGTGGTTTCGCTTTCCTTGATGCCGGCGTCAGAGAGGGCGGCGGCCTTGGCGGCAGCCTCGCCGATCAGCGAACCGCCCGAAGCGGCGGCGTTCTGGGAGGAGCCGGAAAGCTCGGTTTCGTGCTTGATGACCTCGCCGGTCAGGGCGTCGATCTCATACTCGTACTTGGTGCCGTTGACCCGGAACTCCACCTCATAGAGCATCCGCCCGTCGTCGTAGTCATATTCCGCCTCGAGGAAGGCGGCCTGCGAAGCGGTGACGCCGGCGTGGGAGAGAGCAGCGGCCTTGGCAGCGTCAAGCCCAATATAGGCGGTCTGGCTGGCGGTACCGGAGGTCTGGATCGGGCTGGCGACAAAGATGGACGTCGGAGCGTCGGCGCCGCCGATTACCGCTTCTCCCTGAGCCGCCGTAGACAGCGCAGGCGACTCGGAGGAATAGAGCAGGTTGAGCTCGTTGATGCTCAGCCCCACCAGGCTTTCAAAGGTCTTGGTGTTGTTGCTTGCTTCGACGATCGTCTGAATGAGCGAAGCTTTTCCGGCCGAGATGCCATATTCCTCGGCGCGGCGGCTGAGGTCGTCGCTGTGCTGCAGAGTCTGAGAGAGGATGGCGCCGTTGACCTGAGCGCTGTTGAGAACGGCTTCGGCCTGAACAGCCAGTTCCTGCTGCAGCTTTTCTCCGCGCAGGGTGTCATTGTCCTCGACGGTGATGAGGATCGAGTTGGCCAGCTCGTCGATAAAGCCGTGCTGGAGCAGCGAACCAATCACTGCGTGGAACGCGACGTCAACCTTGGTATCCTTCAGATCGAGATTTTCGAGGATGACGGTGCCGTCTGCATTTTTGGGGGCGGCAGAGAGGACCTTTTCCTTGCCGTTGACGGTCAGTTCAACACAGGGGTTGACGTCGAGCGAAACGATCGAAGCCACCGTATGGTTGGCGCGGTAGTAGCCGAATCCTCCTCCGGCCACAACCAGCGCAAGGCAGGCGGCTGCGGCGAGCGAAAGCCAGGTCTTTTTGCTGCGGGGCTGCTCTATCTTGTTGTTTGTCATTGGGATCACAGTTCCTTTCCGCGTCTCACAGCGGGAAAGAACACCCTCGAGATCATCGGGGGCGGCGTGGGACAAAGCCCGGTTCAGGCGCCGTTCCAACTCCTGATTGGTCATTGAGGGTCATCTCCTTCCAGCTGGACTTTCAGTTTTTTGAGTGCCCGGTGGTACTTCGACAGGACGGTTGGCAGAGGAAGTTCAAGCAGTGCAGCGATCTCCCGGTGTTTGAGGCCGGCGGCGGCGTGAAGCAGAACGATCTGTCTCTCCCCGTCGGCCAGCGCGGCGAGCGCTGTCTGCAGGATCTGCCGGTCCTCCGGCGTGACGGCGGGGCTATCCTCGGGAATGGCGTCCCATTCTTCCGGCTCCAGGTCGGTCTGCCGGGAGGATTGCCGCAGCTTCATCAGCGCGAGGTTACGGGTGATGGTCAGCAGCCAGCCCATCGGTGAGCTGCCTGGCCGGTACTGATGCGCGCGGTCCCAGACTCGCACAAAGGCGTCCTGGGCCACGTCCTGAGCGTCGTGGGCATTCTTGACATAGGACAGCGCCAGCCCGTAAACCGCCGTACGGGTGCGGCGGTAGAGCCGAGCGAAGGCCTCCCGGTCCCCGGCGGCTACCCCCGAAAGCAGTCCGTCCAGTTCCCTTCGTTCCTGTGCCCCTCCGAGATCTGTGTTTGTCGCCAGCAGCACCAGCATTGCTTTTGTCTCCTGTCATCCGAGTAATGCACCAAGCCCGCGTTTTATTGCGCGGAAAGGGAAATTTTCTTTTTTATTATAAAATTTGCCGTTCCAAAAAACAAGAGGAACCGCAAGGAAAGCCGGGTTGTTTGCTCTTTTGTCCGGGTGGGACGGCAACGGGAAAGGCCCCTGCATCCCGCCGAAGGCAATGCAGGGGCCTGACAAACCGAATTTGGCGCGCCCCGTTGATGGGGCTGGGCCGGTGAAAAAGCTTACCGCGGGTTCTTGATTGCGGCCTGCGCGGCGGCGAGGCGGGCAATCGGCACCCGGAAGGGCGAGCAGGAGACATAGTCGAGGCCGACACGATGGCAGAACTCCACCGAGGACGGATCTCCGCCGTGCTCGCCGCAGATGCCCAGATGCAGATCGGGGCGGGTGGCGCGGCCGAGCTTGGCAGCCATCTCGACGAGCTTGCCGACACCAACCTGATCCAGACGGGCGAACGGATCAGACTCATAGATCTTGTTGGCATAGTAGGCATCGAGGAACTTGCCGGCGTCGTCGCGGGAGAAGCCGAAGGTCATCTGGGTGAGGTCGTTGGTACCGAAGGAGAAGAACTCAGCCTCCTTGGCGATCTCATCGGCGGTCAGCGCGGCACGCGGGATCTCGATCATCGTACCGACCAGGTACTTCATGTTCGAGCCGGCAGCCTTGATCAGCTCGTCGGCGGTCTTGACGACGATTCGCTTGACAAAGGCCAGCTCCTTGACCTCGCCGACCAGCGGGATCATGATCTCAGGAACCATCGTCCAGTCGGGATGGCGGGACTGCACATTGAGGGCAGCCTTGATGACGGCACGGGTCTGCATGACAGCGATCTCGGGATAGGTGACGGTCAGACGGCAGCCACGATGGCCCATCATCGGGTTGAACTCATGCAGGCCGGCGATGATGTTCTTGATCTCGGTCACGCTCTTGCCCATATCGCGGGCCAGCTGCTCGATATCGGCCTCCTCGGTGGGGACGAACTCATGCAGCGGCGGGTCGAGGAAGCGGATGGTCATCGGCAGACCGCCGAGGGCCTCATACATCGCCTCGAAGTCGCCCTGCTGCATCGGCTCGAGCTTGGCAAGCGCCCGCTCGCGCTGCTCAACGGTATCCGAGCAGATCATCTCACGGATGGCAGGGATCCGGTCGGCCTCAAAGAACATGTGCTCGGTGCGGCACAGGCCGATGCCCTGGGCGCCGAACTTGACCGCCTGCTTGGTGTCGCGGGGGTTGTCGGCGTTGGTACGGACCTGGAGCTGGCGATACTTGTCGGCCAGGGACATGATGCGGCCGAAGTAGCCGGAGTTGACAGAAGCGGGA
>CASEBP010000065.1 GCA_949285275.1 uncultured Oscillospiraceae bacterium
AAAGTCGACCACCACCGCGGACTGCGGCAGGGTGCGGCGGAGGTGATCTACGGCGCCGGGAAAACACCCGACCAGATCTGCGGCATCGTGCAGGCGATGCTGGGCCACGGCGAATACAATATCCTTATCACACGGATGTCCCCTGACGCCGCGCAGAAGGTCGGGGAATTCTGCCAGGAACTGGAGTACCATCCACTGCCGAAGGTCGGGTTGGTACGCCGCCGGCGGGAGATCACCGCCTGCGGACCCATCGCGGTGGTGTCAGGCGGGACCAGTGACCTGCCGGTCTGTGAGGAGGCCGCCCTGACCGCCGAGGCGCTCGGCAATGAGGTCGACCGGATCTACGACGTTGGGGTGGCGGGGGTACACCGGCTGCTCTCCCAACTCGACCGGCTGATGAAAGCCCGGGTCGTCATCGCCGTCGCAGGAATGGAGGGAGCGCTGGCCAGCGTTGTCGGCGGGCTGGTGGATTGCCCGGTGATTGCAGTGCCAACCAGCGTCGGCTATGGCGCCTCCTTTCACGGGCTGTCGGCGCTGCTCTCGATGCTCAACTCCTGCGCCAGCGGCGTCAGCGTTGTCAATATCGACAACGGCTTTGGGGCAGGCTATCTCGCCAGCATGATCAACCATATGGGAGGACAGAACCGATGAAAACCCTCTATCTCGAATGCGGTATGGGCGCCGCCGGCGATATGCTGCTCGCTGCCCTATACGAACTGGATCCCGACCGGCGCGGGGCACTTGCAGCACTCAACGGGCTGGGCATCCCACAGGTGCGCTATTTCGCCGACCCGTCTGAAAAATGTGGCATCCTTGGTACCCACATGACCGTCACTGTCTACGACGAGGAAGAGGACAGCTGGGACAGCTCCTGCATGGAACAGGTGATCCATGAGGAACCGCACGAGCATGCCCACGACCACGAGCACGCCCATGAGCACGGGCATCCCCACGAGCACGAGCACACCCACGAGCACGAGCACCATCATACTGGAATGGCCGATATCGAACGGCTGCTTGCCGGTCTGCACTGTTCCCCGCGGGTTCGGGAACAGGTTCTGGCGGTCTACCAGCTGATCGCGCAGGCGGAAAGTGAGGCGCACGGCCGTCCAGTGGATGCGATCCATTTTCACGAGGTCGGCAGCCTTGACGCATTGGCTGACGTCGCCGGGGTCTGCCTGATGCTCGAACGGCTCGCCCCTGACCGGATCGTCGCCTCCCCGGTGACCACCGGCTTCGGGCAGGTGCGCTGCGCGCACGGCATTCTGCCGGTCCCCGCGCCGGCTACGGCTTTTCTGCTGCGGGGGATCCCGTCCCGGGCAGGCAGCATTGAAGGGGAGCTCTGCACCCCAACAGGCGCGGCACTGCTGCGACACTTCGCACAGGAGTTTGCACCGATGCCGGTGATGACAGTCGAATCGATCGGCTATGGCATGGGCAAAAAGGACTTTCCCGCCGCCAACTGCGTCCGTGCAATGCTCGGGGAAGCGCAGGGTACCCGCGAGGAGATCTGCGAACTGCGCTGCAACCTCGACGATATGACCGGAGAAGCAATTGCCTATGCCGAGCAGCTGCTGCTCGAGGCGGGGGCACTCGACGTCTTCCTGACCCCCATCCAGATGAAAAAGTCCCGGCCGGGGGTATTGTTAACCTGCCTCTGCCGCGGGGAGGACAGCGCCCGCCTTGCCGAACAGATGCTGCGGCATACCACCACCCTCGGGGTGCGGGAAACGGTCTGCACCCGCACCATACTGGAGCGCTCGGCCGTCTCCGTCTCAACCCCCTACGGGGAGATTCCGGTCAAGGTTTCCCACCGAAAGGACATCCTGCGGTATAAAGCGGAGTACGAGCCGACGGCCGCTGCGGCGAAAGCAGCGGGGATCCCCTTTGCGGAGGTGGCAGAGGCGGCGGTGCGCGCCGCGCGGGAAAAGGCGGGACGGTAACTATTTGAAAAGCGAACACCGAAGGCCACTGTCAAGTGACAGTGGCCTTCGGTGTTTTGAGAGAGAGGATTATACCAGTTGATTTACAAAAAAGCAAACCAACGGGATGGTGAAAATACATGCAACGGTTGTATAGAAAACACCTACAATAGCGTATTCATAATCTGTTCCATTGCTCTGCGCCATAATGCTCATAGCCAATTGGCAGGGAAGAGATATTGTTAAAACAAGAGATAGAATTCCCGTGAGATCAATATCGAAGGAGAACCGAGATAGCGCATAAAAAATTACAATCGGCAAAAGTAGCA
>CASEBP010000066.1 GCA_949285275.1 uncultured Oscillospiraceae bacterium
CAGCAGGGGGTGGTGCTGCGGGTCCTCGAGCGGGCAGGGATTTCTCCGCTTCATCCGCAGCTGGTTTCGATCAGCTGACCCTCTCATTTCTTACCCGAAAGGAGGCGGTTGTTTGCGGTTAAAATCGCTGGATATCCAGGGCTTCAAGTCCTTCCCCGATCGGACCAGGCTGGATTTCAATGACGGTATCACCGCCGTCATCGGCCCGAACGGCTCGGGAAAAAGCAACATTGCCGACGCGATCCGCTGGGTGCTCGGCGAGCAGTCGACCCGTACACTGCGCGGCGGCAAGATGGAGGATGTCATCTTTAACGGCACCCAAACCCGCAAACCGGTCGGTATGGCGTCGGTTACGCTGGTCATCGACAACACCGACCGCACCCTCACCGGGCTTGACGCCGACGAGGTCTCGATCACCCGCCGGCTCTACCGCACCGGGGACAGCGAGTATCGGATCAACGGCGCGCTGGTGCGGCTCAAGGACATCACCGAGCTGTTCCTCGACACCGGCCTGGGCCGCGACGGCTATTCGATCATCGGGCAGGGGCGGGTCGCTGAGATCGTCTCGGCCCGCTCGAGGGAACGCCGCGAGATTTTCGAGGAGGCGGCCGGTATCGCCAAGTTCCGCTACCGCAAGACCGAGGCGGAGCGCCGGCTTTCGCTGGCCGAGGACAACCTGCTGCGGCTGCGCGATATCCTCGCCGAGTTGGAGGGGCGGATTGCTCCGCTGCGCGCCCAATCCGAAAAAGCCCGGCAGTTTTTGGAGCTGGCCGGAGAGAAAAAGACGCTGGAGGTTTCGGTCTGGGTTCGCTCGATCCGTCAGCTGCGGGAGCGTACGGCCCAGCTCGAGGACCGGCTGCTGCTCGCCCGGGCCGACTATCAGGAGGCGCAGGAGGCGGTCGACGACTGCGAACGCCGTTTCGCCGAGGAACAGGAGGCCGGACGCGCGCTGCTGCTCGAGATTGAGGCGCAGCGGGACGCCGCCGCCGCCGCCAATCAGCGTGCCGCTGAGCTGGAGGCCCGCCGGGCGGTGCTGCAAAACGATATCGGGCACCACGAGCGTTCGATCACCGAGGCCGAGGCTGCGATCGAGCAGGCGGGGCAGTCCCGCGAGGAGCTGGCCCTCTCATTGTCGCAGGAGGAGGAGAAGCTCGCGGCACAGCGCGACCTGCTCGGAGAGGCCAACCGCCAGCTCGAGGCGATCGACCGGCAGGCCGGAGAGCTCGCCGAGGAACAGCAGCGTTGTCTGGCCGAGCTGGAACGGCTGCGGATCCGCCGCGCCGGGGCGTTTGAGGCCATTGAAGCCGCCCGGCTCGATGCTGCCGCTGCCCAGTCCCTGCTCGGGGAGAGCGCCGCACGGATCGACGCGATGGAAGCCGCACGGGCTGCACGGGAGGAGGATCTCGCCGCCGCCCGGCGGGAGGCCGCCGAGTGTGAGGCGCTGCTGCGCGAGGTGGCCGATACCGCCCTGTCGCTGGAGAATTCGGCCAAGGGCTATCGAATGCGCCGGGAGCTGCGCGCCCAGAAGGTCGCGGAACTGGATCAGAAGCTCGCCGGGCTGGACAGCAGTATCGCCGAGCACCGCCAGCGCGCCCGGCTGCTGGCCGACCTCGATCGGAATATGGAGGGGTTTGGGCCGAGCGTCAAGTTTGTAATGGGCCGCGCCCGCTCCGGCGCCCTCGCGGGGGTGTTTGGGCCGGTTTCGTCGCTGATTTCGGTCAAGGATGCGTATACCGTCGCGATCGAGACGGCGCTGGGCGGGGCGATGCAGAACATTGCCGTCACCGATGAGGAGACCGCCAAGCGGGGTATCGCCCTGCTCAAGGAGGCCCGCGCCGGACGGGCGACCTTCCTGCCGCTGACCTCGGTGCGGGGCAGCCGGATGGATACCGCCGCGCTGAAGGACCTGGCCGGCTTTGTCGGACTCGGCAGTGACCTGGTCTCCTGCGACGGAAAGTTTCGGGGGATCGTCGACTGGCTGCTCGGACGGGTCGCGGTCGCCGAAGATATCGATTGCGCCGTCGCGATCGCCAAAAAGAACGGCTACCGCTTTCGGGTGGTGACCCTCGACGGTCAGGTCGTCAATGCCGGCGGCTCAATGACCGGCGGCTATACCGCCAAGTCGGCTGGCATCCTCGGCCGTCAGG
Source organism: uncultured Oscillospiraceae bacterium (assembly GCA_949285275.1). Lineage (GTDB taxonomy): Bacteria > Bacillota > Clostridia > Oscillospirales > Ruminococcaceae > Yanshouia. The sequence goes on from CASEBP010000066.1 coordinate 2,148, forward strand.
GCGAGATCGACCGGCTCGAGGCGGAGGCCGGGCGGCTCGGGAAGGAGCGCGAAGCTCTCGCCCGCCGCCGGGAGGAGGCCGCGCGGGAGCTTGCGTCGGTCGAGGCGGAGCTTTCAGCCATCGCCGATCAACAGAAGTCCTGCGAGGAGGACCGGATCCGCGGTGAGGCGGAGCTGGCCGGGGCCCGGCAGCGGATCGGGCAGGCCGAGCGCCAGAAGCGGGAAGCCGATGAGGAACGCGCCGCGCTGTTGGCCCGTATCGAGGAGATGAAGGAGAAGAGCGGCAGCTCGCAGGAGCTGACCGCCTCGCTTTCGGCCGGGCTGGAGCGGCTGCAGCAGCAGATCGCCGAGGGCGGCGCGATGCGCGACAGCCTGCAGGCGCGGCAGAATGCCCTGTCCGAGAGCCGCAGTGAAATGAATACCCGGATCGCGCTGCTCGAACAGCAGATCACTGCGACCGGAGAAAATCTTGCCCGGCTGACCGCCCTGTCGGGGAACGCCGGACAGCAGCAGCAGGAGCTGCGGGAGAAAGCGGCATCGCTGCGCGCACAGATCGAGGTGGCACAGCGGGAGATCGGGGAGCTGGCCGACCGGACCGCCGCCGAACGCCGGGCCGCTGATGAGGCGCTGCAGGCGGTGGCTGGTACGATGAAGCGCCGGGAGGAGAGCGAGGGACGATGCAATACGCTGCGCGCCGCCGCCCGGCAGCAGAGTGACCGCCGGGATCAGCGTTACCGCGAAGTGGTGCAGCTCGATGAGCAGAAGACGGGGGCCGAAAATGATACGGCAGCCCTTATTGCCCGGCTCTACGACGAATACGAGCTGACCCAGTCCGATGCGGAGGAGCAGGCCCGGCCGATCGACGACCCGGCGGCCGCC
>CASEBP010000067.1 GCA_949285275.1 uncultured Oscillospiraceae bacterium
CCTGTCTCCACCGTCCTGCTGGGGATGACCAGCAACGCGACCGGGTCGGGCATTGGAACCGCCGGTCTGGTCGGACCGATCATGACCTACCAGACGATGACCGCTTCCCTTCCTGCTTCCACCGTTCTGCTCGAGATGGCCGTCATGTATTTTATCCTGCCGGGACTTATTGCGCTGTTCGTCTCGGAATGGATGAGAAAAAAAGGCTGGATTCTCCCTGGCGATCTCAAGCTCGATCTGTGATCTCCGGCTTCCCGCACAGGCCTCGCCTTTCGGCGGGGCCTTTTTCAATCTTTCCCTGATTTCTGCCCTTTTCCAACAAAGAAATGGGACAGCTTTTGTTGACTTTATGTATGAATTTGCGTATAGTATGAAAGGATAGTATTTTAGTAGAATATCCCACCCCATTGAATATCATACGGCCTTCCATCGGATGGCCGAGGAGGAATCTCAGGATGTTGAAAGCAGAACATCTGCGTTACACCGTCGACGATGCCGGCGGTCCCGAAACCATCATTCGGGATGTCAGCTTTACCGTCGAAGACGGAGAAATTCTTGTCGTCACCGGCCCAAACGGCGGCGGAAAATCCACCATTGCCAAATTGCTGATGGGCATCATCCAACCGGACGGCGGATCGATTGTGCTCAATGGCCAGGAAATCAGCGGGCTTTCAATCGACCAGCGCAGCAAGGCAGGAATGGGGTTTGCGTTTCAGCAGCCTCCCCGCTTCAAAGGCATGACCGTCCGGCGCCTGCTCAACCTGGCCGCGGGAAAGGAACTTCCAGAGGAGGTCTGCTGCGGGCTGCTCAGCAGTGTAGGCCTCTGCGCCCGGGAATACCTCAACCGTGAGGCGGATCAGACCCTCTCCGGCGGCGAGATGAAACGCATCGAGATCGCCACCGTCTTTGCCAAAAAGCATGCGCTCTCGATCTTCGACGAGCCGGAGGCGGGCATCGACCTGTGGAGCTTTTCGATGCTGGTCCGGCAGTTCGAAATGATGCAGCGCGAGCGGGACGAAAGTCTGCTGATTATCTCTCATCAGGAGCGGATTCTGCGAATGGCAGATCATATTCTTGTCATTGCGGACGGGCTGGTTCAGAATTTTGGTACCCGCGACGAAATTCTGCCGCAGATTCTGGCAGAGCAAACGATGCCGGAGGGCTGCGCCTGCTCCCGCCGGGGAGAGGAGGGGTTCCATCATGGAGCTTAATCAAACAATCCGGCAGGTACTTGATCAGATCGACGCCATCGGATTCCGTCAGACCGGCGCCTTCAATCTGAGATTAAACGGATCCGCTGTATTGCACAGCGACAGCGAGCATGTCCGTATCGTCAAAAAAAGCGATCGCCCCGGCATCGACATCTTTATTGACGGATCGGCCAACGGTGAGCAGGTCCATATTCCTGTGGTTCTCTCTGAATCGGGGGTCCAGGATGTCGTCTACAACGACTTTTTTATCGCCGACGGTGCAACGGTCACCATCGTTGCCGGGTGCGGGATCCACAATGATGGCTGCGATCAGAGCCGGCACGATGGCATTCATACCTTCCATATCGGAAAAAATGCCAATGTCACCTACCTCGAGAATCATTACGGCGAAGGAAGCGGTTCGGGCGGCAGAGTGCTCAACCCGGTGACCCAGGCATTTGTCGGGGACAACTCGGTCTTCACCCTCAATACCGCCCAGATTCGCGGGGTCGATTCAACGCTTCGGGAGACCAACGTCAGCCTGGGAAAGGACGCCCGTCTCATCGTCTCAGAAAAGCTGATGACCCACGGCGATCAGCATGCGGAGTCAAATATGGCAGTCGAACTGAACGGGGAAAACAGCTCAGCACAGATTGTTTCCCGTTCGGTTGCCAAGAACAGCTCTTCCCAGCTGTTTCACCCCAAGGCGATCGGAAAAAACCTTTGCAAGGCACACATTCAGTGCGACTCCATCATCATGGATCAGGCACAGATCCGATCGATTCCCGAAATCGACGCCCGGCATCTTGATGCACAGATCATCCACGAGGCGGCAATCGGGCGGATCAATGACGAACAGCTGGTCAAGCTGCGGACCTTTGGGCTCTCTGCAGAGCAGGCTGAAGCGGTCATTATCGAAAACTTCCTGCGGTAAACAAAACAAGCATCAAAGAGGCGGCGCAACAAATGTTGCGCCGCCTCGCGGTATCCGATGCGTTTGATGCCGGTCGAAACGGTTGCCCGATCCGGATTCATGCCAATCGGCAGCTATCCGATCAGATTTCGATAAAACAACAC
>CASEBP010000068.1 GCA_949285275.1 uncultured Oscillospiraceae bacterium
CGCGGGAATTGTCCTGCAGATCGGTATCAAAATCGCCGATGCCTCCTCCTTCGGTTCGCTCATCGGTGCCGAGCAGCAGGACGGTCAGTTCGTCGAGCGACCCGATTCCCGTGCCAAAATCATCGGCCGTGGTGGGGGTTGAGGTGTAGTGGATTTGATCGAGCTTACCGCTGAAATAGGAAACGCTGCCGACAGCCAGTCCGGCGGCCAGGAGCAGGATCAGCAAAAGGGCCTTTCCCCATCGGGGAATTTGTTTAAATCGTTGCATGCAGTTCAATGGATGGAGCACCTCCCGCGCATATCATTTCCATAATATTGGATTAAGGTGGATAAGACAAGAAAATTTCTTTAGCAATTCCGAAACTTTTGTGAAAACATCGAAAAAACACCGTCCGCCAAACAAGACGGACGGTGTGTGTCAAATCAGGAGGTGGTGCGTCGGAAAATCAGCCGCCCAGATAGGCCTTTCGAATCGCATCACTCTGCGCCAGTTCCTGCCCTGTTCCGGACAGGGAGATGGTGCCAGTCTCCAGTACATAGGCGCGGTCGGCAACCGAGAGAGCCATCTGTGCATTCTGTTCAACCAGCAGAACGGTGGTACCCGACTGGTGCAGGGTGCGGATGATTTCGAAGATCTGCTCAACCAGGATCGGTGCAAGACCCATCGACGGCTCATCAAGCATCAGCAGGCGGGGATGGCTCATCAGCGCTCGTCCCATTGCAAGCATCTGCTGTTCGCCGCCAGAAAGGGTTCCGGCAATCTGACGGCGGCGTTCCTTGAGGCGGGGAAACAGCTCAAAGACATGGGCGAGGTCATCGCTGACGCCGGAGGGAGGCTGGGTGAAAGCACCCATCTCCAGATTCTCCTCGACGCTCATCTGCAAAAAGATCCGGCGGCCTTCCGGGACGTGGGCCAGCCCGCGGGAAACGAGCTTGTGGGCAGGAACGCCGCTGATGGGCTCCCCCAGAAAGGAAATGGAACCGGTGCGGCTTCGAAGCAGGCCCGAAACCGTCTGCAGGATCGTGCTTTTTCCTGCGCCGTTGGCTCCGATCAGGGTGACAATTTCCCCCTGCCGTACCTCAAAGGAAACTCCCTTGATTGCGTGGATCGCGCCGTAGTAGACGTTGATATCCTGAACCTGAAGCAATTTCACCCCTCCTTCTTTTTCCCGAGATAGGCCTCGATAACCACTGGGTTGCGCTTGATTTCATCGGCGGTTCCCTTGGCGATGATCCGGCCGTAATTGAGGACGCAGATACCTTCGCAGATCCCCATGACGAGGTTCATGTCGTGCTCGATGAGCATAATGGCGATTTGGAAGGTGTCGCGAATCTTGATGATATTTTCCATCAGTTCGGCTGTTTCGGAGGGATTCATTCCGGCTGCCGGCTCATCGAGCAACAGCAGGCAGGGATTGGTGGCCAGCGCCCGGACAATCTCCAGCCGTCGCTGCGCGCCGTAGGGAAGGCTGCCGGCCCGATGGTCAGCCAGATTTTCCATGTGGAAAATCGAAAGCAGCTCAAGCGCCCGCTCGTGGGCAATTTTCTCCTCCCGCCAATAGGAGGGAAGCCGGAGCAGCCCGCTCAAAGTGGAGTAACGCAGCTGGTTGTGAAGGCCGATTTTGACATTTTCTTCAACGGTCAGCGACGAGAAAAGCCGGATATTCTGAAAGGTACGGGCAATTCCTGCGTGATTGACCTGTGCTGTGTTCATACCGGAGGTTTCCTTGCCGTCGAGCAGAATCGTTCCGCGGGTCGGCTGGTAGACCTTGGTCAACAGGTTGAAGACGGTGGTTTTTCCGGCGCCGTTTGGCCCAATCAGGCCGGCAATTTCGGTGCGCCCGATGGTCAGGTTAAACTCATCCACAGCGGTCAGTCCGCCGAAATCAATCCCGAGATGGCGGGTTTCCAGAACGGGAATTTTGTCAAGATCCCGCTCTGGGATGATGCTGTTGGTAGGCAGCGGTACCATTTTACTCATGTGTGCTGCCTCCTTTCCCTGCGGCGTGGGCCGGGAGTCCTTCCCTCAGGTGGGGCAGTGCCCGCGAAAGCAGGCTGCGGAATTTCTGATTGTTGGTTGCCAGCATGATGACGATCAGCACGATCGCGTAAACCAGCATCCGGTAGTCGGAAAAGGCGCGCAGCATCTCCGGCAGAATGGTCAGTACAGTAGCGGCGATGATGGAGCCGCGGATATTCCCCATTCCTCCGAGTACCACGAAGACGAGCACCAGAATCGAGGTATTGAAGTCGAATTTTTTGGCGACGATGGTGGAGTAGTTCATCGCAAACAGCGCCCCCGACATTCCAGCGAGCATCGCCGAAGTGATGAAAGCGGTCAGCTTGTAGCGGGTGATGCCGATGCCCACCGATTCAGCAGCGATACGATTGTCGCGGATCGCCATGATCGCCCGGCCGGCCCGGCTCTGTACCAGGTTCTGGACAATGAAAAGGGTGAAGAGCACCAGCAGGAAACCGGCGGTGAAGGAGGAAAGCTTGGGGACGCCGGTGGCGCCCATCGGTCCATTCATGATGACCTTTCCGCCCTCCGCCAATCCGAGAGCGGTGGAGTTGGTCATGCTGACGTGCAATCCTGCCGAATCAACCCCGATATAGAGGCAGTTGACGATGTTTTTGATGATTTCACCGAAAGCCAGCGTCACGATTGCCAGATAGTCGCCCCGCAGCCGCAGTACTGGAACGCCGACCAAAAAACCGGCAGCTCCGGCCAGCAGACCGCCGATCAGGATCGAAAGGAGCAGCCGCAGGCCGTTGGAAGGGATGATATTGGTCAGGCTGACTGCCGCGACGACTCCGGAAAAGGCGCCGACTCCCATGAAACCGGCGTGACCGAGCGACAATTCACCCAGGACGCCGACGGTCAGATTGAGCGAAACCGCCATGCAAACATAGGCGCAGATCGGCACCAACTGGCCATTGAGGGAGTTGGAGATTTGTCCGCTCGAGCGCATCATTTCGACGACGAGGAAGGCCAGAATCACCAGACCATAGTTGAGAAAGCCGTTGAGGGAGGCTTTGCTGAGCCGTTTTGCCATCTGTCCTCACCTACACTTTCTCGTTGACGGCCTTACCAAGCAGGCCGGTGGGTTTGACCAACAGTACGATGATCAGCACCGAGAAGACGATGGCATCGGACAGCTGGGTCGAAATATAGGCTTTGCCGAAGATCTCGATGATCCCCAGCAGGATTCCGCCAATCATCGCGCCAGGGATCGAGCCGATACCGCCGAAGACTGCCGCGGTAAAAGCCTTGATGCCGGGCATCGAGCCGGTGGTCGGAAGCAACACCGGGTAGGCAGAACAGAGCAGCACGCCGGCGATCGCCGCCAGCGCCGAACCAATCGCAAAGGTGATGGAGATGGTATGATTGACATTGATCCCCATCAGCTGGGCTGCACCTTTGTCCTCGCTGACCGCGCGCATCGCCTTGCCCATCTTGGTTTCTCCGGTGAAGAGGGTCAGGGCAACCATGATGACGATGCAGGCAATGACGGTCACGACTGCTTCACTGGTGATAACAAGCTGCCCGTCAAAGAGACGCAGCGGCTCGAGTCCCACCAGGCTCGGGAAGCTTTTGGGAGCAGATCCCCAGATCAGCAGCGCCGCATTCTGCAAAAAGTAGCTGACGCCGATCGCGGTGATCAGCACCGCCAGAGACGGAGCGGAACGCAGCGGACGGTAGGCCAGTCCCTCAATCGTAACGCCCAGGACGGTACAGACCGCCATCGAAAGCAGCACCGCGGCAATCGAGGGAAGACCAAGGTAGCTTGTCGCGCAGAAGGCGATATAGCCGCCCACCATGATGACATCACCGTGGGCAAAGTTGAGCATCTTGGCGATTCCGTAGACCATGGTATAGCCAAGCGCAATGATGGCGTAGACGCTTCCCAGACTGATCCCGTTGATCAGGTAGGAGAGGAAGGTCATGGCATGCACCTCATTTCCGGCACCCGGCGGGGAAGCCCGCTAAACGCCTTGTCATTGGTTTGAAAAAGGGGGAAAGGGCCGCCGAAGAGACGGGCGGCCCTGCGCGTCTTGATTGCTTACATACCGGTGTAAGCGCCGTTCTGGATGACCATGCCCTTCGGAGCCTTCGAGACTTCGCCGGTGGTCGACCAGGTCATACCCTCGCCGGTCAGGCCGTTGAAGGTGAAGTCCTCAGCGGTGAAGGCAGCGATCATCTTCTCACAGATGTCGGCAGCAGACTGATCGGGGGTGATGCCAGCCTTCTGGCAGGCCTCATAGATGGCATAGATGCAGTCATAGGCATCCGCCGCGAACTGGTTCGGGGTCTCATTAAACTGCTCCGTGTACTTCTGCACAAAGCTGACGGTACGCTCGTCGGTCGCATCGGCGGCAAACGGGGTCAGCAGCATAACGCCTTCCGCCAGGGTGGTGTCGAAGTTCTCCAGAGTCAGGATACCATCCATTCCGTCAACGCCGAAGACCTTCGGAGAATAGCCCATGCTCTGTGCCTGGGTGAGGATCAGCGAGGCAGGAGTATAGTAGATCGGCAGGAAGAGCAGGTCAGCTCCGGCGTTTTTCGCGTCGGTCAGCTGCACCGAGAAGTCGGTTGCAGTGTCGTCGGTGAAGGTGGTGGTGCTGACGATCTCAAGGCCCTGGTTGGCAGCTTCGCTGGCAAACTTCTCATAGATGCCGGTCGAATAGGCGTCGGCGTTGTTGTAGATCACAGCGATCTTGCTGCCCAGCTGCTGCTCGGCAATGTACTGCGCCGAAGCAACGCCCTGGTTGGGGTCGGTGAAGCACATCTGGAAGACGTTATCCTTCCCCTCGATGACGGCGGTCGACGAGGCGGAGGGGGTCAGCGTGAAGATCCGATCGGCATAGGACTCCGCGCCCACCGCGATGCAGGGGTTGGTGGTAACGGTTCCGCAGAGGATCTGCATTCCCCAGTCCTTCAAAATATTGTAGGCATTGACCGATTTTTCGGCGTCATGCTCATCGTCCTGAGGGTTAAACTCAAACTGGATCCCGCTGTCGAGGGCGTTGATCTCGTCAATCGCGATCTGTGCGCCGTTCTTGGCGGCATTTCCGTAAATGGCGGCACCGCCGGTCAGCGGGCCGATAAAGCCGATCTTGATTGCCGTGGCGGAGGAAGACTCCGGTGCAGCATCGCCAGACTCAGAGGATGCGGCTTCCTGAGACGAGGCGGAAGTGCTCGAAGAGGCAGAGGCACTCGAAGAGGCAGGAGCGCTCGACGAAGCACCGCCGCAGCCGGCCAGCGCGGCGACCATCGAAAGCGCGAGAAGGATGGACAAGAGTTTCGTTTTCATCATCATTTCTCCTTTGATTGCGAAATACCCGGAAAGACCGGGAAGGTGGGACAACGTAGGAACATCTATATAAAAAACGGCCCCGCCAAAAGAGCGGCGCCGTTTTCAGCCCGAGGGCTTGTCAAACTGGCAGCGGTTCTTTTGCGCGAATCGGAAGATGCGGTACCCGGATTTCTACGATCGCCAATACAGGCAGGAGAATGACGGAAGAGACCGCCCCGGTCTTTACAAGGACAAGAAGACGCCGCAGCAGGGGAATCAAAAAAGACGCTGCACAGGCAGCGCCCCTAAAATTGGTACAAAAGCAGGAGAAAGAAGCCTTTCCAAACCGGAAAGACATAGAATTGCAGCCAAAAGCAGAATGATCCTGCAAATTTGCGCCGAAAAACCCTCTGAGCGTGTTCGGCTGCATCATGCTGTTTCCTCCCTTTTTCGTTGGCATTCGCTGCAAAACCAAGATGCTGTTGTTGAAAATATATAACATTTTCCGAAGAATGTCAACACGCTGTGAGGGCTTTTCTTTGTCAATCTTTTAACCCTGATGTCGGATCGGGAGGGGAAGAGGGATCAGGCCGGGCGGTTTAACCGGATATTTGTCCTGACGGGGCAAAACAGTTGTTTCTTTTTAACAGACAACGGCCTTGAAAATTGCAAAATTTCTCTGCTTTTTCCAGGGGGCCTCACCGGGATCCGGCCTGTTGCCCGGGAAAATTTCCCTCAGGAGGGGGCACGGTGTCGTTGAAAATCGGTTATTTTTCACACAGACGAATCGGGTGCCGCCGGATGGGGGGAGTTGCTGTTTAGAGAAACCGAACAGCAAAGGGGACAGCAAAATGCTGTCCCCTTTGGGTAGGATGATGGGTGGGTTACCGCCGGCTTGCTGCTTCCCGGTCGAGACGGCGGTTGCGGAAGTAGATGACCAGGTCGCAGGAAACCATGACCATATTCAGTGCATAGAAGAAAATAACATAGTCCGGCGAGTTGATCAGCTTGTTGATGATCCCACAGATATATCCGAAGATGATAACCAGCAGAAAGATCAGGCTTTTCCCCTTGGCGGTGCGGGCCACATAAGATTTGTACACCGACGCAGGCCAGGCCGCACCGAAACTCAGCAGCATCATCAGTTCGAATATCTTTGTCTCTCCCATTCTTCTCTTCTCCTCCCGGATGCATTATTCATCCGCTGTAATAGGAAAATCATAGCACAGCCGCCGGGAAAAAGCAACCGTCCTCCCTTTCAGCGCAGCAGCGAGCGGATCATCCGCTCGGTTATGGCCGAGTGAGGCGGATAGCGCAGCGGAAGTTCAGCCGAGGCGGGTTTGAGCAGGACGCTGCGAAGGTGGGAAAAGGTATCAAATGAGGCCTTGCCGTGGTAGCGCCCCATTCCGCTGCCGCCCACCCCGCCAAATGGCAGACCGGCCGACGCCACCTGGAGGACGACATCGTTGATGCAGCTTCCACCCGCCGGAATCTCGCGCAGAAAGCGGCGGATCATCGCGGGATTGCGGGAAAAGTGGTAGAGGGCGAGCGGGTGCTCCCCGCGGCGGATAAGTTCGATTACCTCCTGCGGGGTGTCGTAGACGATGACTGGCAGGATTGGGCCGAAGATTTCTTCCTGCATACAGGGCGCGTCTGGCGAGACCGGATAGAGGATCGTTGGTTCGATTCGCCGGTCCGGCAGCGAAAACCCACCCCCGATGACCGCCTTTTCTCCCAGCAGCAGCGACGCCAGACGCCGGGTGTGCGCCGGTGTGATGATCTGCGGCAGTGTTTGTTTGTCACCGTATCCCCGCTGGTTGATTTCCCGGCAAAGCGCTTCCACCAGACGATCGGCCACCTTGCGTTGTACCAGGAGATAGTCGGGGGCTACGCAGGTCTGACCGGCGTTGAGAAACTTGCCCCAGGCAATCCGGCGGGCAGCGGCGTCCAGATCGGCGGTTTCGTCGACGATGCAGGGGGATTTTCCTCCCAGCTCCAGTACGACTGGAGTCAGATACCGGGCGGCAGCCTGCATGACCTGTCTTCCGACCGGTGCACTTCCGGTAAAAAAGATCAGGTCAAACCGCAGGGAAAGCAGCTGATCCGAGAGGTCGTGTCCACCCGCTGCGACGGACACCCAACGGGGCGGAAAGCAGTCCTGCAACAGGCCGGAGAGAGCATCCGCTGTGTGTGTGGTGCGCTGTGACGGGCGCAGCACCACGCAGTTCCCCGCCGCCACTGCGCCGACAATTGGCACAAGCGAAAGCAGAATCGGATAGTTCCAGGGGGAAAGGATCAGCACGACGCCCCGCGGCTGCGGAACAACCGCGGCCAGGGCGGGAAAATTCCATCGGCCTGCCCGGGCTCTGCGCGGTGCTGCCCAATCGTGCAGCTGGTCCAGCGCAAGGTCGATTTCCTCTCGAACTTGCAGCAGCTCACAGCTGATGGTATCAAAGGCGCTGCGTCCGAAATCAGCGGCAACTGCCCGGCAGAGTGGTTCCTGCCACTTGTCCAAGCCGGCGCGCAGTTTCCGAAGCGCCGCCATTCGCCTCGGGAGCGGAAGGGTTTTCCCATCCTGGAAGTAGCCGCGCATTCCTTTGAGCAAAACGGTCGGGTCCTTTTGTATCATCCGATCTCTTCCTTTCTTCCGTTGAACAGCCGGGTCCGACCCGGCATAGCATGAGGGAGAACCCACTGCAAGGAGGAATTTACCGTGCCGCTTTCCGTGCGTGCCTATGACCGTGCCGCCGCTGTTGCCTATGCGACACGATGGGCGTTTGACCGAAACCCCGCTTATCTGGATTTTTCCACCCTCGGCGGGGATTGTACCAACTTTGCTTCCCAGTGTTTGTTTGCTGGAAGCGGTACGATGAATTTTACCCCGGTGTACGGGTGGTATTACACCACCGCCTCCCGAAGAACCGCCTCCTGGACTGGTGTTTCTTACCTTTATCAGTTTCTTGTCCGCAATCAGGGAGCGGGGCCATTTGCCGTGGAGACGGAACTGGCCGGGTTGATGGTGGGGGATATTGTTCAGCTTGTTCTGGATCAGGACCGGTTTCAGCATTCTCCGGTTGTGGTAGCCATCGACCCGGGCACCGTTTCCGCAGACCGAATCTATCTGGCAGCGCACAGCGATGATGCCTATAACCGCCCCCTGTCAAGCTATCCCTACCGCCAGATCCGATGCCTTCATATCCAGGGGGTACGCCGCTGACGACGCAGAGGAAGCTTTTCCTTTATTATAATACGTGACTTGTCTCGGGCGCAACGCCGAATGGTCGACCAGATTTGACAAGCGCCGATCCCCTCTTTTATAATGAATCCGGAGGAGGGGATCGGATGCGCCATCTGTTTGTGATCAATCCTGCTGCGGGAAAGCGGGATCGCACGGCGGCGCTGCTTGGGCAGATCGAGGCGGCCTTTTCCGGACGGGAGGAACGTCCTGTCATTGTGCTGACCCGGAAGCCTGGTCATGCCGAGGAGATTGCGCGCCGGGCCGCCGGGGACGGGATCCCTACGGTCCTGTATGTCTGCGGTGGGGATGGTACCCTCAATGAGGCGGTCGGTCCGTTGGTCGGACAACCCCAGATGGTTCTTGCTCCGATTCCCATCGGGACGGGCAATGATTTTGTACGAAGCCTGGGATGGAAGGGAAATTCGCTTCCATCTCTTTCCTCGCTGCAAAAGGGTTCGGTGGAATCGATTGACCTGCTGCGGGCTGCGGACCGGGTTGCGCTGAATGTAGTCTCTTTTGGGCTGGATGCCGCCGTCGCCTGGGGGGCTGCCGATTTTAAGCGGCTGCCGCTGGTTGGAGGGGAAGGGGCCTATCTTCTTTCGGCGGTCCGGTGCCTGATGGGGCCGCTTTACGGACGGTGCCGCCTGGTGGCGGATGGCATTCCCTGCGAGGAGGGTGAGTATCTCTTTGTTGTTGCGGCAAATGGACGGTATTATGGCGGCGGATTTTGCGCTGCACCCTTTGCAGAGCTTTCAGATGGGCTGATCGATCTGCTGTTTGTTCCGGCGGTTCCCCGGTGGCGGCTGGCTGCTATGATCGGTGCTTATCGCCGGGGCGAGCATCTGCGGCGGTATCCGTTTGTCCATCTGCACCGCTGCCGCAGTGTGCAGATTTTCTCCGATCACCCACTTGATCTCAACCTTGACGGAGAGAAGGTTCCGACCGTCAATCCCACTGTGGAAATCCTTCCTGGTGCGCTTCGTTTACTGATACCGGAGGGATGCTGCTTGCCGGCTTCGCGGATAAAATCCAGGACGATGTGATTTTTTCTGCAAAAAGCCTTGAAATTTCTGTTTCGCCCTGCTATAATAATGAGGCTGTCCGGGACGGCTGTTATCTGGGTGTGGCGCAGATGGTAGCGCGCTACCTTGGGGTGGTAGAGGCCGCTGGTTCGAATCCAGTCACTCAGACCATCTATGAAGGTCAGTTTAGATCGGATGCGTGTAAAAGCGCATCCGATCGGCCTTTTTAGGGATTTTTTCAACCTCAATTTCAA
>CASEBP010000069.1 GCA_949285275.1 uncultured Oscillospiraceae bacterium
AATCCAGTATCAAGAGCAATATGGACGGGCAAAAAAGCCTGTATTCATGCGGGTTTGCGCCGTTTCGAGCGTCATTCCCACTCAATAGTTGCCGGAGGCTTAGAGGTGATATCATACACGATCCGGTTGATGCCGCGGACTTCGTTGATAATGCGTCCGGAGACCTTTTCCAAAACGTCATAAGGAATTTTGGCCCAGTCTGCCGTCATAAAGTCGGTGGTAGTGACACCGCGCAGCGCAAGGGTGTAGTCGTAGGTACGTCCATCGCCCATGACACCGACCGAGCGCATTCCAGTGAGCACCGCAAAGTATTGGTTGATCGAGCGGGCCAGACCTGCTGCGGCGATTTCCTCGCGGAAGATGGCGTCGGCATCGCGCAGGATGTCAAGCTTTTCCCGGGTGATCTCACCCAGGACGCGGATCGCAAGACCAGGACCGGGGAAAGGCTGACGCCAGACTAAAAATTCAGGGAGACCAAGCTGTTCACCAAGGGCGCGGACCTCATCCTTGAAGAGCATCCGCAGGGGTTCCACCAATCCTTTGAAATCCACTACGGCAGGAAGACCGCCCACGTTATGATGGCTCTTGATGACGGCCGCTTCACCAACCCCCGATTCAACGACGTCGGGGTAGATGGTTCCCTGTGCCAGAAAATCTACCTTGCCGATCTTTCTCCCCTCATCTTCAAAGACCCGGATGAATTCCTCACCGATGATTTTGCGCTTGCGCTCCGGATCGGAAACGCCGGCCAGTTTGCCAAGAAAACGGTCGGCGGCATTGACCCGAATGAAGTTGATTTTTCCCCGGCCGAAGACCTGCTCGACCTCATCTCCTTCATTTTTCCGCATCAGGCCGTGGTCCACGAAGATACAGGTCAACCGGTCGCCCACTGCGCGTTCCAGCAGGGCGGCGCAGACCGATGAATCCACTCCGCCCGAAAGAGCGAGCAGCACTTTCCCGTCTCCAACCGTTTTGCGGATCTGCTCGACCGCAGTGACAGCATAGTCCTTCATGGACCAGTCACCCACCGCGCCGCAGATCCGGAACAGGAAGTTACGCAGCAGTTCGATGCCGCCTTCAGTATGATTGACCTCGGGATGCATCTGCAGCCCATAGATCTTCTTATCCGGATTTTCCATCGCGGCGGTTGGACAGGAGGCAGTGGTCGCGGTAGCGACGAAGCCTTCGGGCAGCCGGTCGATGTAATCGGTATGGCTCATCCAGCTGATAAATTGCTGCGGTTGATCGCCAAAGAGAAGGCTCTTGACCGGGCAGCGGGTCGTTTCGGTGCGCCCATATTCTCGGCGATCGGGGCTGGTGACATGGCCTCCGAGCTGCTGGGCAATGAGCTGAACACCATAGCAGATCCCCAGCACAGGGATACCAAGCTGATAGATCGCCGGGTCGACCTGCGGCGCATCCTTGACATAGACGCTGTTGGGACCTCCGGTAAAGATGATGCCGATCGGATTTTTGGCCCGGATTTCCTCGATGGAAACGGTGTAAGGCTTGACTTCGCAGTAAACCCCACATTCCCGCACGCGGCGTGCGATGAGGTGATTGTACTGTCCTCCGAAATCGATGACCAGTACCAGCTGATGATTTTCCATAGGATCCTCCCTTTTCGCAAAACCTGTCATACCCCTATTTTGCCATCAAATTCAACAAAAAGCAACCATCTGTCAGCGGTTTATCGAAACTTGAAAAATTCTCCGGGATTCATTTGCCTGGTTTGACGGGAATGATAACAAAAACACTGGGAAAGGAGAAATCATCAGATGAAACAACGGATCTTCTGTCTGACGCTGGCAGCCATGACTCTGTTCGGGACGGTTACAGCCAACGCGGCCTCGCTGCGATTTGCCGGCGCCAATGGCAAGACACTCCCGATCACCGCGCCCGCGATGGAACAGCAGCTCGGGGTGAGGGAGGGGAGTCTCGCCGGGGTCACCGTCCTTTCGCTGCCCGATCGTACGCAGGGGATGCTGATCAGCCAGGGTGTCGAGGTGCTTCCCTACGATTATCTCGATCGGGAGGCGCTGGACTCCTGCGTCTTCCTCCCGTTTGAGGAGGAGACAGCGGTGCATTTCTCACTGCTGCCCGACGGGGATAGCGGCGGTTATACGCCGGTTTCGCTGCTGATCAGCGACCGGCCTGAGGCGGTGCTCAGTGTGTTGGTGCCGGCCCCGCGGTACGCATGGGCGTTGGCGGCAAGCCGGTATTACGCTGGGATAGGCAGCCAGGAAGTGTGACGCGCCGCAAAACAGAAAGCCTCAGGCCGGAGTCACCGGCCTGGGGCTTTTGCTGCGGGTTTCGCCAGCGCTGCGAGGGCGCCGGTGCTGAGCGGAACAACCGTCGGTATCAGAGGCAGGACGCCGTTTGCGTCGATTTCGACCGAGGTGATTCCCGTCGGTTCAACTTATGGGACGCCGCCGCTCAGGTTAACCGAACGGATCGGTTTCCCCAGTGGGACCAGGATCTGTGCCTTTCCCGGGGGACAGGCGGCTGAAACCCGGTGCCATCGGGCAGAAAGAAGTTTAATCGGCGCTTTGAGGCGTTTGGCAGCTTTTTCACTGTCGATATCTTTCGTGAATCAGACCTTCCCTGAACGGCAATTGCAGCGGTACAGGATCTTTTCCCCGGCGTCAAGGACGGGAAGGGGCGGGTCTGCGTATGATGGTAATAGCGGGGGCAGCCGGACGGCGTTCCGTCAGGCGTCCCGCCGATCATTTGCCCAAGGAGGTGACGCAGATGCCCAATACCACGCCTTTTTCCCTGCGGATTCCCAGAGAACTGCTGGATCGGCTCAAACGGCTTGCCCGGCATAATAAGCGCTCGGCCAACCGGGAAGCGGAGCAGATCCTTGAGGAGTATATCGACCGTTGGGAGAGGGAACATCCGGTCAGGGATGAGGCCGACCGCAGTTAACGGATCACGGCATCCGCGAAATAGACAGTGCGCGAAGCGGTGAGATAGCGCACTCCCTCGACTCCCTCGCGCAGCACAAAGCAGGTGGGGGCGTAGAAGAGCGGCAGAACCAGGAAATCGTCGATCAGGAGCTGCTCGGCGGCCAGCAGGTCTGCAGCCGATTCCTGGGGATCGGCCCGGCTTTGGGCGCTTTCCAGCAGTCCGGCAATCGCATCCGTTCTGAAGGGCGGCTGCGCGAAGCGGGAGAGAAAATCGACGGTACTGTTCCCTTGGGACAGAAGCGGGGCGATTGCCAGCGAGTAATCCCCGCGCTGCACCCGGGAGAGCAGCTCCTCATAGGGGAGCTGCTCCATGTTGATAAAAGAGGACAGGCTCTCCTGCCAGCATTTTTGCATCTGGCTTCCCAGCGCAGGTCCGGAGCCGAAGTCGGGCACCAGCAGCGAGAGGCGTCCCACATCGGCCAGGCCAAGACGGGCGAGTGCCTGCTGCAGCAGGGCACGGGGGTCCGCCGCCGAGGGGGCAGGCTGGGGGGAGGACCCGGCGATTTCCCGGTAAGGCAGTCCCGAGAGAAGGGAATCCGGTGGGATAATTCCCTGAGCAGGGATGCCGGAGGATGGCAGCAGTGAGGTCACCGCTTCGATGTCGAGGGCGGAAAGAAGGGCGTGCCGCACCTCGATATCGGCGCAGCAGCCGTCCCCGGGGTTAAAAAGAAGAACCCATGTCTGATTGTAGTTCATCTCGCCGGTGGCGACCGTCAGCTCGGACAGGCGGTGGAAATCCGCCAGAACGCCATCGCTTTTGCCATCGAGGAAGAGCTGGATCGCATCGCCGCGATCGAGATAGAGGGTGACACGCTCGATGGCGGGCGGAGTGCGGTAGGCGGGATTGGGGGTCAGCACGACAGACTGCTCGCTCCAGCTCTCAACAACAAACGGCCCGTTCCCGAGCGTCTTCTCCGGGCTGAGGCCATAACGTCCCTTTTGCTCATTGAAAAAGCGTTCATGGCAGGGCATGGCGGCCGGCGAAGCCAGCAGAAGCGGGAGGGAACGGTTCGGGGTCGACAGCCGGATGATGAGTGTCCGGTCGTCCGGCGCCTGCAGGCCGAGGGCGGAAACCGGAAGCGAACCGTCCAGAACCTCAGCAGCATTTTCGATCATCATAAAGTTTTCCGCATCGGGTGCAGGTGTTTCTCCGAACAGCCGGCCGATCGCAAAGACGAAGTCATGTGCGGTCAGGGGATCCCCGTTGGCCCAGGTCAGCCCGTCGCGCAGCAAAAAGGTATAGGTCAGGCCATCCGCCGAAACCTCCCACCGCTCAGCGCAGGCAGCCTGCGGCTGACCGGAGGAATCCAGCCGGGTGAGCCCTTCGAAGGTATTGGTGATGATGGTGGCGGCGCTTTGACTGACGGCAAACTGCGGATCGATCGTTTCGGGCTTTCCCGAAAGATCATAGGAGATCCGCTTGGGGGTCTCTTTTGTGCCGCAGGCGGCCAGAAGCAGCGCCGCGCAGACCAGTGCGGCAATCCGGCGAAGAAGGGGATGGTTCACGGCAGTTCCTCCTGTAGTGACCCGGTGTGATGCGGAAAAGGACAACGTTATCATAGCATACGGTGCGGTGCGTTGCAACAAAAGGGGAAAGCAAGGCTCCCCTGCGGGGTGGGCCGCAGGGGAGGAAAATTCAGTTCTGGAGCATGCCGACAGATCCGGCGTCGATATCTTCCATCAGGATGGTGGTTACCTCAAAGACCCGCCCGCTGTTGGTTACACCGCGTGCCGAGCGGTAGAGGGTAAGGGTGACTTCATCGCCGGGGGATTTGGTCTCCAGAATGGCGCTGATGTCGTTGAAATCGGTGATCTTCTGACCATCAATGGCGGTAATGATATCGCCCTGGGCGACATTTTTGCCGGCCAGCTCGCTGGTCGGATCGATCGACCAAATATAGACCCCCACCGGGATACTGTTGATCTGCGAGAGCGCCTCATTGATCACCTGTCCGGTGATTCCAAGTTTGGCGCGGCCCTTGACATAACCATACTGGAGCAGCTGATCGATGATCGGTTTTGCCTCGCTGATGGGAATAGCAAACCCGATTCCCTCGTAATCAACCGCCGCGACTTTGGCGGAGTTGATTCCCACCACCTGGCCGTACTCATTGACCAGTGCGCCGCCCGAATTGCCGGGATTGATGGCGGCGTCGGTCTGGATATAGGTCGAGGAATAGTTTCCGTCGTCAAGGGTACGGTTGACCCCCGAGACGATGCCCTGGGATACGCTTCCGGCAAGGGCCGTTCCGCCGGGATTGCCGATGGCGACCACCCGTTCGCCGACCTGCAGCAGATCGGAATTGCCAAACACAGCTGCGACCAGATTTTCCGCCTCGATCCGAATGACGGCGAGATCGGTTTTGACATCGATGCCGATGAGCTTGGCGGCATAGGTCTCCCCATTGTCGAGCTCCACATTGATGCCAGTGGCGCCTTCGACCACATGGGCGTTGGTGACGATATATCCATCCGAATGGATAATGATGCCGGAACCCTGACTCGACGGCGTAAAGGTGTCAAACGCGCTGTACTGGGCGATTCCCACCACCGAGGACCGGACCCGCTTGGCAATTTCCACCGTCGAGAGCACTCCGTCGGCCGAACTGGGTTCCTCCGAAACCGGATGCTCCTTGATGGTCAATTCAGGTACGCTGGACGGGGTTTGGGATTCGGCCGAGGGGGTACTGTAGAACCCGCCGTCCGGGAAGGTGGGCTGCGGGGTCTGGGCGCGGCTGATCAGGCTATAGGCGCCATATCCGGACAGGCAGATCACTCCAACCACCAGTACCAGAGCAAGCAGCGTCCCGAGCACCATCAGACCGCCGTTGCGTCTGGGGGGCTTGGGGGGCTTTCCTGCCGCTTCATAGTCCTCAAATTTCCAGCGGTATTCGCCGGAGGAATTCGGATAGCTGTTCTGCGGGTTGGCCGTGCTCTCCTGCGTGTCCCCGCAATGCTCCGAATCCGCGCCGGAGGAAGGCTGATAGGAATACCGGCCGTAAGGGGAGTCTGATTTCTCCGGGGATGATGGGGAAGTTTCCTGATCGATTCTCTCGTCGGACATGTGGGTTCCTCCTTTGCGCCGTCGGGCGCGTGATGACAGTTCTCTGAATCGTATGTTGGCAGGAAGCGTGCAAATTATAACGCTGCGGCGTCCTGTGCTTTCTGGAAATGATCAGCTGCGCTGAGGTGATGCGGGGCGCACCGCCTTTTTCCCGCCTTTGGCCGAATACTGCGGCAGGGTAAACCCGAATTCGGTATATTCTCCCGCGGCACTCCGCACCGTGATTTCGCCGCCCTGCAGATGGACCAGCGTTTTGACGATATAAAGTCCCAAGCCGACCCCCTTCTTGTCGATGCTGCGGGAGCGGTCGCTCTTGTAAAATCGCTCAAACAGATGGGGAATCTCTTCTTTGGGAATTCCGTCCCCGGTGTTGCGGATCGAGACCCGCAGCATCCGGCCGTCGTTGTGGTAGGAAACCGAGATGGTCCCTTGTTCAGGGGTGAACTTAACGGCATTTTCAATCAGATTATAGACAATCTGGCTGACGAGGTCGGGATCAGCTTCAGCCATCGCCCGTCCGGTATCCAGTCCCTGTACCTCGATTTTTTTCTCCTCAATCGGCTGTTCAAAGCCGAGGAAGGTCCGGCAGACCAGCTCATGGACATCGACCGGCTGGGGATTGAGCGGAAGCTCTCCTGCCTCCATCCGGGAGATGTTGAGCATCGACACGACCATACGGGAAAGACGGCGCACTTCAGCGGAGATAATCCCCAGATAATAGGGATAACGGTCGCTGGGGATGGTGCCATCGAGAATCCCGTCGACAAAACCGCCGATGGTAGTCATCGGGGTTTTCAGTTCGTGGGAGACATTGGCGATAAAGGAGCGCCGTGTTTCTTCCAGGGTAGCAAGATTGGCAGCCATATTGTTGATCGCGCGGGAGAGCTGCTGAATTTCTTCGTCCCCCTCGACCGGGACCCGGGCCGAAAAATCACCGCGGGCGAAGCTGTTTGTCGCCTGGACCATCGCCCGGAGCGGGCGAACCATCGCTTCGGTGGAGAAGTAGACCACCGTACCGGCCACAAGGATGACCAGCAGTGCGCCAATCAGGAAGATCCGGAAAACATCGGTCAGAAAATTAGTCATGCCGTCTGCACTCGCACCGGCAAAAACGGTACCGATTACTACATTGTCAGAGTAAATCGGTACGCCCACCACATAGTTGGAGGCGAGATAGATTCCGCCGAGGGTGGTCACCCCGCGGTAACCGGATGACAGGGCCTGCGCCATGATCTTTTCATCGATAATATAGGTGCTGTGCCGGCATCTGCCGGTATCCTTGCAAAGCAGTGTCCGGCCGGAGGGGTCGACCAGAAAGAAGTCCGCCTCCGACGCGGTCGAAAGGATACTCAGGGCATCCCGCGCCGTCAGGGAGTCGATGTACTGCCGGTCGTTGGATTCGTAGTTCTTCTCCAGGATCAAAGCAGCCTGGCTGGCCTTCTGCTGCAGCGAGTCCAGGTTTTCCTGCTTGAAGTACTGCGCGGAAAGCAACAGGAGCATCAGGCCGAGCACAATCACACTGGAGAGAATAATGGTGATGCACAGCCGGAAATAGCGGGAAAAAAGGCTCTGTTTCACACAAGACACTCCCATGCCTGAGACCGGAGATCAGTCCTTGGTCTCAAATTTGTAGCCGACGCCCCAGACGGTTTTCAGGCACCATTTGTCTGAGACGCCCTCCAGCTTTTCGCGCAGCCGCTTGATATGAACGTCGACGGTGCGGGAATCACCGTAATATTCAAATCCCCAGACCTCGTCGAGCAGCTGGTCACGGGTATAGACCCGGTTGGGATTGGAGGCGAGATGGAAGAGCAGCTCGAGTTCCTTAGGCGGGGTGTCGACCACCTTGCCGTCGACCTTCAGCTCGTAGCGGGTCATATTAACCACCAGCTTGTCATAGCTGACCTCCCGAACGGCGTTTTCGCTCTGTCCTCCGGAGGTGGTCCGGCGCAGCACCGCCTTGATCCGGGCAATAATTTCTTTGGCGTCGAAGGGCTTGACAACATAGTCGTCAGCGCCCAGTTCCAGGCCAAGCACCTTGTCGAAGGTTTCGCCCTTGGCGGTGATCATAATGATCGGTACATTGGATTTTTTACGGATCTCACGGCATACCTGCCATCCGTCCAGTCCCGGCATCATGATGTCGAGCAGGATCAGCGCAGGAGATTCGGCGTTGAATTTGGCGACGGCTTCGTTGCCGTCGTTGGCGATGACCACGGTATACTGTTCCTTTTCCAGATAGAGACGCAGCAGTTCGCAGATATTCTGATCGTCATCGGCAACCATGATTTTTTCCAGCGACATGAAGGTTGTCCTCCTTTTTTAAAATGGGGATCGATCCAGCAGACAGGGCAGATTCGCTGATAACAATACTATTATACAGCATTCGCGGCAGGAAACGTGAAATTTTTCAAAATTTTCTGCATGGATTCGGTGGCGAAAATTGTCAATGGTCAAAATGACGAAAAAGCAGAAATATCTTTGGAGAATCGGTGGCTTTTTCTTGGTATCTTGTTCGCAAAAAAAGAATGTTTGAAATTTATCATCAATAAAAATTCATTTCACCACTCTAAGCAGGTGAGTTTGTCACCAAAATCAGGAAAATTAAGACGGAAATTGTGTTTTATATGACGACAAATTTGTCATAGACGTCGAATTCGTTAGCGCTTTAACGAGAGAAATTAAAAGTAGACACGCATTTCCACTGGAATTATAAAAGGAAAATGAATGGAAACGAATGAATAATAATACATAATATTCCAAAAATATTGGTCAAATCTCCAAAATTATTCATATTTATCTGAAAATTGTGAAAAAATATCTAAGTAAAAGCTATTTTAAATTAAATAACTTGATAAATAATAACCAATATGGTATACTTACTCTGTCCGATGCAGGAAGGCGAAATGAAATTCCGCTTTTCAGCGAGACAGAAACAGACTACGCAAGTAGAACGGGAGGAGATTTCATGAAAAAGTATTTGGCGATTATGATGGCGCTTGCCCTTGTGCTGGCACTTGCAGCCTGCGGCGGCTCCTCGGCTCCTGCTTCCTCGGCGCCTGCTGCCTCTTCGGATGCCGCTTCTCCGGCCGCTTCCCCCGCTGCCGATAAGCTGAAGGTCACCCTGGTCACCGGTGGCACCTCCGGAACCTATTATGCGGTAGGTGGCGCAATGCAGTCGGTTCTCAACAGCAAGTTGGGCCTTTCGGAATTCACCGTCGAGTCGACCGGTGCTTCGAAGGCCAACGTCAATCTGATCACCGACGGCGAGGCGGAGATGGCGATCGTACAGTCTGACGTTATTTCCTACGCCCATACCGGCACCAATACCTTTGAGGAAACCGGTGTGGAGGACAGTGCGCTGTGGGTTGCCGGTCTTTATAATGAGACGGTACAGATCATCGCAACCAAGGATATCACCGACATCTCCCAGCTCAAGGGCAAGACGGTCTGCATGGGCGACGTCGGCTCCGGTACCCGCGTCAACGCTGAACAGGTGCTGGCCGCCTATGGAATGACTGCGGATGATGTCAACGCGGTTTCCGGCTCCTTCCAGGATGGCGTCGACGGCATTAAAGACGGCAAGATCGACGCGGCCTTCACCGTGGCGGGCGCCCCGACCACCGCGATCACCGACCTGGCCACCACCAATGAGTTTAATATGCTTTCCCTGACCGATGAGGCGCTTGCTTATATCCAGGAGAACTTCCCCTTCCTCGTCCAGGATAACCTGCCTGCCGGCACCTACAACGGTATCGATCAGGAGACCCGGTGCGTGGCGGTTCAGGCGGCGCTGGTCGCCTCGAAGGACGTTTCGGAAGACGTCGTGTATGAGCTGCTCAAGACGATGTTCGACAACAAGGAAGAGCTGGTCAAGGCGCATGCCAAGTTTGAATTCCTTGACGCCGAATACGCTGTTTCCGGCGCGTCGGTCCCGCTCCATCCCGGTGCTGAAAAGTTCTACAAGGAAATGGGCGTGCTGTAAGCAGCAGTGATCCGATCTGTCAGGCACAGAAAAGCGGCCGCCACGGTAATCGTAGCTATTATCGCGGCGGCCCTTCTTTTCCACCCCCGCCACTATCTGACCCTGCGTGACCGGGACACAGGGGAACTGTATGGACGGTATGCGCTGGGGGAGGGAGAACGCTTTTCCATCGGGTTCACCCATTCGATCAATCTGAGCCCGGTGATCGATGTCTATCAAATTGAGAATGGGGATATCTATGTCGAGGAAACGGTCTACTATCATTTTGGAGCCGGGGTTCAGACCCAGCTCAATGAGGGGGAGACGCTGTCCTACGGCGAGGATGGTTCGATGGTTGTGGGCAACATCCATCAGAAGCGCAACAACGTCGGCTATATCGTGGGAACGGTCTATGACCATATTTTGACGGTGGACGGACAACAGATCAGCCTGCGCGACCTGTGCGGAAGGAATGCGGCCGTCCGGTTCAATTATGAGTTTCTGATGCCCTGGTGAAGAAGAGAGAACAGAGGAGGGGATCCGCCTTGTCGGAGAATGAGAAAAAAAACGTCAACCCGATGCCCGAGGTAGAAATTGGTACGGCACAGGATGTTGACGCGATCATGAAGAAATACGACCGTGAGTCCAACGTGCGGATCTGGGAAGGCAAATCGCAGAAGGTGCTGCGGCTTTTGCTGGCCCTGTTCGCCCTGTTTACCGTATGGATGAACATGTTCGCCACCTGGGACGAGCGATTCCGCCGTCCGCTCTTCGTGGGACTGATCATCATTTTTGTTTTTTTGCTCTATCCCGCCCGCAAGGGCTCGCTGCGGAAAAACTATATTCCCTGGTATGATCTGGTCCTGGCGGCTGTAGGGGCAGGCAGTTTCTTCTATTACTGCATCAACCTCGAGGCCATTGTCAATCTGGGTACCCGGATCAAACCGCTTCATATCGCACTGGGCATTGTCGGCATTCTGGTGCTGGCCGAATGCTGCCGCCGGGTGGTCGGAATTCCGATCCTGTGCGTTTCGGCCTTTTTTGTGCTGTATGCCTTTGTCGGTGCGGAGAAATCGCTGCGAACCGTCGTATACAACCTGTTCTATACCACCACGGGGGTTATCGGTACTCCGATCGGTGTCTGCTCGACCTATATCGTACTGTTTGTTATCTTTGGAGCCTTCCTTGAAGCGACCGGTATCGCCAATTTCTTCATCGATTGCGCCAATGCGCTGGCAGGTGCCGCGACCGGCGGACCGGCCAAAGTGGCGGTTATTTCGTCGGCGCTGTGCGGCATGGTGTCCGGTTCTTCGGTGGGCAATACCGTGACGACCGGCTCGGTGACCATCCCGCTGATGAAAAAGACCGGATACCCCGGCGAGTTTGCGGGAGCGGTAGAGGCGGCCGCGTCGACGGGCGGGCAGATTATGCCGCCGATCATGGGCGCAGCAGCCTTCCTGATGGCCGAAATGACCGGAAATCCCTATTCCTACATTCTGGTCCGGGCGATCCTGCCCGCGGCACTTTACTTCACCGGCATCTTTCTGATGGTTCACTTTAAAGCGAAACGGATGGGGCTGCGCGGCCTGCCCAAGGAGGAATTGCCCCGGTCCAAGGATATTCTTCCCAAGATCTATCTGATTCTGCCGCTGGTTGTGCTGGTTTATATGATCATCAATGGCAAGACGATGGCGACCTCCGCCGTCTATGCGACCTTCTACACCATCACCGTCTGCATGATCAACCGCGAACCGTCGATGGGAAAGAAGGGGATTCTTGCGCTGTCGCTGCTGCCGCTGATTGTTCTGACCTTCTTTGAGCAGAATTTTTCGAGCATGCGGCCGCTGGGCATCAAGTTCTCAACCTTCATGATGTTTATCTATGGGCTGTTCGCGCTGCTGAACATTGCGGTCAGTGAGGAGAACCGCCGTCAGCTCAGCTCCTTTGTCGACGCCCTGGAGAACGGAAGCCGAAACTGCCTGTCGGTTGCCACCGCCTGCGGTATTGCCGGTATCATTGCCGGTGTCGTTACGATGACCGGATTGGGACAGATTTTGATTTCCGCCATCGTGGGAATCGCACAGGGGCACCTGATTATTGCGCTCTTCCTCACGATGGTCTGCTGTATCGTACTGGGAATGGGGGTTCCTACGACAGCCAACTACGTCATCATGGCAACAACCTGTGCGCCGATTCTGGTCAACGGAATGAATATGAACCTGATTGCAGCGCACATGTTTGTTTTCTATTTCGGCATTGTGGCGGATATCACTCCGCCGGTGGCTCTTGCGGCCTATGCGGGTTCGGCCATTGCCAAGGCCCCGCCGATGAAAACCGCGCTCAATGCCACCCGTTTGGCGGTTGCAGCTTTTATCATCCCGTATATCTTCGCCTACAACAACGCGATGCTCTTTATCGATACCGCCTGGTTTGAGGTGCTGCAGGTAATTGTCACTTCCTTCATTGGAATGTTGCTGATTTCCTCCGGACTGATGGGCTTTATGTTCCGGGATCTCAACTGGATCATGCGGATCATCGGGGTCGCAGGCGGTCTCTGTCTGATCTACCCCGGATTGATCAGCGATCTGATTGGAATTGGGGTACTGGTCATTCTGGTCCTCTATCAGATGATGATGGCAAAGCGTACTGTCAAGGCGATTGAATAGCTATCCGAATGGGCTCCCCCCGCCCTCTGAGTGAAAACGCGCGCGCCGGTTGGTGCGCGCGTTTTCCTGCAGGAAAAGGATTTTAACGGCTTTTTGACGTCTGGTTTGCGAATTGAGGTTGGCAAGCGGGGGAGAAGGTGGTATTGTTATAGCAGAAAGGGGGAGAAACATGAGAGGATCCGGGCGCAGGGAGCAATCCCTTCGATCGATTCTGATCAATATCGTCTGTACCTTGTTTTTTCTTACCGCTGCGATGGGACTCTGTATCTTTCTGCGTATGATTGATCAGAGTGGGTCCTATGTGTCGATGATCTTCATTCTTTCTGTATTTTTAGTGGCAAGATATACAGATGGTTTTATTTATGGGATTCTGGCGTCGCTGGCCGGTGTTTTGCTGGTCAACTACATGTTTACCTACCCTTATCTCAAGTTTAACTTCACACTGGCCGGTTACCCCATTACCATTCTGTGTATGTTGGCGGTTTCGACCGCCACCAGTATGCTGACGACCCAGAATAAAAACCAGGAACTGATCCGGATCGAAGCAGAAAAAGAAAAGACCCGTAGCAATTTGCTCCGGGCAGTATCTCACGATTTGCGTACGCCATTGACTTCTATTTTGGGCGCAATTTCTACCGTAATGGAAAATGATGCGATTCTGACCCGTGAGGAGCGGCTGGGACTGCTGCACGATGCCGAGGAGGATGCGAGCTGGCTGATCAAGATGGTTGAAAATCTGCTCACCATCACCCGGATCGATACCGATGAACGGGCAAGGATCTATAAGGAGCCGGAGGCGGTGGAGGAGTTGATTGCTTCGGCGGTTTCCAAGTACCGCAAGCGGTATCAAACCCCTAAGCTTTCGGTCCGGATCCCTGAAGATCTGTTGATGGTGCCGATGGATGCCGTTTTGATCGAGCAGGTGATCTCCAATCTGTTGGAAAATGCCGTTCTGCATGCCAAGGGTGCAGATCAGATCCTTCTTTCGGTCACCCGGCAGGGAGAATATGCCGTCTTTTCGGTAGAGGATAACGGGGAGGGAATCCCCGAAAAGGTGCTGCCACATGTCTTTGACGGCTATTTTAAGCAGGAATATGAGGATAACGGAGACAGCAAGCGCAATATGGGAATCGGACTTTCGGTGTGCAATACCATCGTGCGGGCCCACAATGGAACGATGAGCGCTTACAATAAACAGGAGGGCGGGGCAGTTTTTTCCTTTGCTCTGCCGCTTGGGGAGGAAATTTAGTTGAGTAACCGGTACAGCATCCTGATTGTTGAGGACGAAAAAAGTATCGTCAGTTTCATGAAGACGACCTTGATGGCGAATGAATACGATGTTTTGGTGGCCCGGGATGGGGAACAGGCGTTGATGATGATCCGCTCGCATAGCCCGGATGTCATCATCTTGGATCTGGGGCTGCCGGATATGGACGGACTCAAAATTATCCGTTCGGTACGCGAATGGTCCCAGGTGCCCATTATCGTAGTATCGGCCCGCAGCCGGGAGCAGGACAAGGTGACTGCGCTGGATCTGGGGGCGGATGATTATGTCACCAAACCGTTTGGCACCTCCGAACTGTTGGCGCGGGTCCGTACGGCAATCCGGCACATCATCGGACGTTCGGCCAATGCCCAGTCGCTGCCTGATGGGGTCTTCCGAGCCGGCGATCTGACCGTCGACTACAAGAAACGGCATGTCTATATCGGCGAAGAGGATGCCCGCCTGACCAAGGTGGAGTATAAAATCGTGTCGCTGCTGTCCGAATATGCGGGGCGGGTTCTGACCTATGATTTTCTGATCAAGAACATCTGGGGGGAGAACGCCAGCTACAACAACCAGATTCTGCGGGTCAATATGGCCAATATCCGCCGCAAAATTGAGAAGGATCCCGCCGATCCCCAGTATATCTTCACCGAGATGGGGGTTGGGTACCGGATGGTTGACGGGGATTGAGTTTAACAGTATACCAAAAGGCGGTGCGTCTCCCAACGGAACGCACCGCCTTTTGGCTTACTCTAACAAAAAAGGGAAGAACAGATTACTTGGCAGCCTTCGCGGCCTTGATGGCCTCGATCAGCATGGGGGTGACCTTGAACAGATCGCCGCAGATGCCGTAGTCGGCAATCTCAAAGATCGGGGCAGATTCGTTCTTGTTCACCGCGATGATGCACTCGGAATCCTGCATACCAGCCTTGTGCTGGATCGCACCGGAAATACCGAGGGCCACATAGATCTTGGGATGGACCGTCTTACCGGTCTGGCCAACCTGATGGTCGGCGGAGAGCCAGCCCGCGTCGATAGTCGCACGGGAACCGCCCACCACGCCGCCGAGCACATCGGCGAGCTCTTCGGCGAGCTTGATGCCGCCCTCGACGTCCTTCGAGATGCCACGGCCAACCGACACAACGACATCGGCGCCGATCAGGTCAACCAGCTTCTTCGCCGCCTTGACCACTTCGACAACCTGGGTCTCCAGGTCCGCCTCGGTCAGCGAGAAGGAGGGCTTGATGATTTCGCAGGCATCGGCCTTGGCCTGATTGAAGGCGGCCTTCTTCATAACGCCGGGACGGACGGTCGCCATCGCAGGACGGAACCGCGGGCAGATGATGGTGGCCATCAGGTGGCCGCCGAACGCCGGACGGGTCATCTTCAGATTGCGGTCATCCTCCGGGATTGCATCGATGACAGCGGGGGCAAGGGTCGAAGCGGAACGCAGGAACTCCTTGTACTTGGGAACATCGATATCGAGGTGGGTGCAGTCGGCGCACAGACCGGTATGCAGTCTGGCAGCGCAGCGCGGGCCGAGGTCACGGCCAATGTTGGTCGCGCCGATCAGCATCACTTCGGGCTTATACTCATGGATCACATCGCAGATGACCTTGGTG
>CASEBP010000070.1 GCA_949285275.1 uncultured Oscillospiraceae bacterium
CCTCGGCGCCGCTCGCCAGCTTTTTGCTCATGATCGACGAGGCAATCAGCGGAATACTCTCCACCGTATCGGTGACATCCCGCATCGCATAGAGTTTCTTGTCGGCGGGGGCAAGGTTTCCGCTCTGGCCAACCACCGCCAGGCCGGTCTCCTGCACTGCCCGGAAAAAGCGCTCCGGGCTCAGTGTGGTCTGAAACCCGGGGATAGATTCCAGTTTATCGATCGTCCCACCGGTATGTCCCAGCCCGCGTCCGGACATCTTCGCCACCCGGATGCCACAGGCGGCAGCAAGCGGCGCAGTTACCAGTGTCGTCTTGTCCCCCACTCCGCCGGTCGAATGCTTGTCGGCCTTGAATCCCGTGATCGGGGACAGATCCACCATCTCTCCCGAACGGGCCATCAGATCGGTGAGAATGGCAGTTTCCCGATCGGTCATCGAGCGAAAGCAAACCGCCATCAGAAATGCGCTGATCTGGTAATCGGGGATACTTCCATCGGTTACTCCACGAACGAAGAAGGTCAGCTCCTCCCGATCCAGCTCACCGCCGAGCCGCTTTTTATGGATCAAATCAACCATCCGCATGGTCCATTTCCTCCCGTCAATCCGCAAGATGCTGCGCCGTAAAACGGCAGGGCAGCAGCTCCTGCAAGCTACAATCGCGGTAATCATCCCTATCCCGTGCCAGAAGTACCCGCAGCTCCGGCGCGGCGAATTCACTAAGCACCTGCAGGCAGATCCCGCAGGGTACGGGGTATGCGGCGCTGGGCAGCGCTTCCTGGACGGGCGCGGCCACCAGAGCCAGGCGGCAAATTTTCCGTTCGCCCTCGCTGACCGCCTTGAAGATCGCCGTCCGTTCGGCACAACAGCCGGCCGGATAGGAGGCATTTTCGATATTACAACCGGTAAAAATCTTTCCTCCGCTGGTCAGCACTGCCGCTCCTACTGCATACTGGGAATAGGGCGCATATGCCGCCTCTCTCGCCTTTTCCGCCTGTTCAATCAGCATCCTATCATCCATCCGCACGCTCTTCCCCTCCTTCGAGCTCTGCCCAGAAGCTGCTTCCGTCGGTTGCACCATCGATCCCGAGTGCCTCCAGAACGGTTGCCGCCAGATCGGCAAAGGTATCCCGGGTTCCGAGATTCTGCGGCGTCACCGCGCCGCAAGCCAGCAGCGGCACATCCTCCCGCGAGTGATCGGTGCTGGGGGTGGATGGATCACAGCCGTGATCGGCGGTCAGCAGCAGCAGATCCTCCTTGCCGAGCCGCCCGATCGCCTGGGGCAGCCAACGATCCACTTCCTCGAGCGCCGCAGCATAACCGGTTGGATTATTTCGGTGTCCGTAGAGCATATCGAAATCCACCAGATTGACAAAGCACAGTCCGGTAAAGGGCCGCTCAAGCAGCTGCAGCGTCTTTTCCAATCCATCGGTGTTGCCGCGGGTGCGGATCGTCTCCGTCACCCCCCGTCCAGCAAAGATATCTGCGATCTTCCCGACCGCGATGACCTCCCGCCCTGCCGCCTTGATTTGATCGAGCATCGTGTCCGCCGGCGGCTCAAGCGAAAAATCATGCCGGTTGGCTGTACGGGTAAAGCCGTGGACCGAATCTCCGACGAATGGCCGGGCGATGATCCGCCCCACAGCATGCTCACCGGTCATGATCCGGCGGGCGATTTGGCAGATGCGGTAGAGTTCTTCAAGAGGAACCGTCTCCTCATGCGCGGCAATCTGCATGACGCTGTCGGCCGAAGTATAGACGATAAGCGCACCGGTTTTCCTGTGTTCCTCCCCATAATCGCGGATAACGTCAGTCCCGGAATAGGGCCGGTTGCAAAGAATGCCTCGTCCGGTCTCTGCCGAAAGCCGGTCCAGCAGCTCCTGAGGGAAACCGTTGGGATAGGTCGGCAGAGGGCGCGGCGAGATATGCCCGGCCAGCTCCCAGTGTCCGATCGTCGTATCCTTGCCGCGGGATGCCTCCCGCATCCGTCCATAGGCGCCATCCGGCTGTTCCTGACGCGGCAGGCAGGTGACCCCGTCGATATTGCCGAGTCCGAGCCGAATCAAATTGGGCAGCTCAACACCGACACGCGCACAGGCAGCCAGCGTATCTGAGCCTGCATCCCCATATGCGGCAGCATCCCGTGCCCCGCCGATCCCAAAGCTGTCCAGAACCACCACAAAAACCCGTTTGACCTGCATATTGGGTTCCCCCTTTCTCATCAAAACACAAAACCGCCCCGCACCAGATCGCTCCGGCGGACGAGGCGGTTTATGATTCAGTCGGCCAATTCCAGCGCGACCCGCATCATATCGTGGAAGGATTCCTGCCGTTCAAGCGGGGAAAGGCTCTCCCCGGTGGCAGGCAGATCGGAAATGCTGCACAGACACAGCGCCTCCCGCCCGGCATGCGCCGCGGTACAGTAGAGGCCCGCGGCCTCCATCTCGACGGCCAGCACACCCATACTGATCCACTTGTCATGCTCCGGATCATCGCTGTAGAAGGTGTCAGAGCTGAGCAGGTTTCCCACCTTGAGTTCCACTCCCAGCGACCGTGCCGCTTCATCCGCCTTTTTGAGGAGCCGCCAGCTCGCAATCGGGGCAAAGGTTCCCGGCAGCCGGTACTGAGCGGCAAAGGCGGAATTGGTGCAGGCCCCCATGCCGGCGACGAGATCCCGCAGTCCAACTTTTTCGGCAAGGCCTCCTGCCGTCCCGATCCGAATGATACTCTGCACATCATACTCGGAAAACAGCTCGTAGGAATAGATCCCGATCGACGGGATTCCCATCCCGCTGCCCTGCACCGAAACCCGTTTGCCGCGATAGAGCCCGGTAAATCCCAGCATATTGCGGATGGTGTTGTAGCAGGTCACCTCGGTCAGGTAGTTCTCAGCGATAAACTTTGCCCGCAGCGGATCGCCCGGCATCAGCACCGTTTTGGCGATATCGCCCCGATTGGCGGCATTATGCGGTGTCGACATGATCATTCCTCCCTGTCATCAAAGCTGATAGTTTCCGGCGGGGTTATAGAGCAGATACTCGCCGGGATTAACCGACGAAAGGATTGCCCTGCAGTCGAGCAGAGAGCCGTCGTTGCGGTAGGCAGGAAGCAGGCCTATCCACCGAACCTGGGGATTCTGTTCCCCGGCACGCTGCAACAGCGTCCGGGCAAGCTCCAGATTGTTCGAAAGGCCAAGAAGGACCGTTCCCTCCAACGACGAAACCGGGTTTTCGCCATAGATCATCCGGTTGATCTCAGAAATCTCCGCATCGGTTTTCTCCTCCCCGGTCAAAAGCGCGTCCGAAGGCAGACAGAGGACCAGCGTTGCGCCCTTTTCCTCGACGGTACGGCGCACCCGATCGACGAAATCGGACAGCACCTTGGCCCGATCTGGATTTTCCACGCCATAGCCCGCCTTCTCCAGCGCAACTCCAGACGGGAACTGCACCGAATCCAGCAGCACCATCTCAAATCCACTCTCGACCAGCTCTCCGGCCAGCGACAGGATATAATCCTGCGCCTGCTGTGAACAGGGATTGAGCCACGCCTTTCCGCCCTGTTCCGGATCGTTGTCATACCAGAGCGATTCGGTATCATAATACCGAACCCCCGCTTCACGGGCATAGGCCGGGGCAAGACTGTCCCGGAAAGCGTGCAGCCGCACCGCGGGAGTAAATCCGGCATCCCGGATCGTCTTGGCTACCGCAGCGGGATCATAGGCCGAAACATCGTTCGCGCCCACCGACCGGGCCAGCTCATTGCTGGAGCGGTACAGAACCGCTCCGGTGGCATCCTTGGCCTCGACTACCACGGTATTGAGAGATGCCGCCGATGCCCGCTCGAGAAAACCGGAAAGCACACCCGAATCCCCCAGCAGCGTGACGGGCAGATAGATCCCCTCCATCCGGGACTGCAGCGCCGGTTCGCGCTGCGTGCCGTCCGGCTCTGCCGCAGCGGGCTGCGACGTTGATGTGTCCTGCTCCTGCGAGGAAACCGGCATAGAAGAAGGCGTCTGCTGCGAGGAGGAAGACGGCTGTTCCTCCCCCAACCGCTCAATCCAGTTTTGAAGCGGCGTATACAGGCTCCATCCGATCACCCCAAACAGCAGAACACCCGCTGCCATTGCCACGATAATCTGCCAGGAGCCGGAGCCCGCCCCACGTCCATAGATATTGCCGTAACGCCGGATTTTGTTTCCTTTCTTCATGTGCGGGCACCTCCTTGGAACGGATTCAGGTGGGAAGCTGATGGCCAATCAGCCCATAAATCGCCAGGCTGAGGATTCCAATATAAATCATGGTAATCGGCAGGCCTGAGAAGGAGCGGGAGATATTGCAAAATTCCAGGCGCTCACGTCCCGAATGAACCAGCATCATCGCCGCCACCATTCCAGCCGATGCGCCGAGGCAGTACAGCAGACTCCCCAGCAGCGGAAGGACAGAAGAAATCGAAAGAAGTGTGACCGCCAGAGAGGCGCTGTATACCGCACCCTGATCCAGAAGCCGAAGCTGGCGCTTGAGTTTCCCGGTCATCGCCAGCGCCACCGTAATTCCCAGATTAAATACAGCAACCAGACAGACGGCAGAGAAACACAGAAGGTAGTTCCACCAGCTCTCCCTGGCAAAGGCCCGCGCCATCCACCACAGAGGGATGACGGACAGGGAGGAGATGATGGCAATCCCCGCTCCAAGCGCCAAAATCAGCCGGTAGCTGCGCGACTGCTTAATGATATGATCGGCGCCCAGCGCCCTTGCAAAGAGCAGGTTTTCAATGACGGCACTCGATACCAGCACCGCCAGAAGCGAAACCGTCGTGCCCATCATCCCTCACCCCCCTCTTTTGCTCCGCGGCGGGAAGCGCGAAGCATCCGGCCGACAATGATGCCGTCGAGCCTGCGGAACAGCGCGCTGAGAAACCCAATCAGGATAAAGCCCGCAAAGGGGAGCGTCAATCCGGAGATACGAATCGGTGCGGCAACCGGGATTCCCCATAGGGTTCCTGTGCCCAAAAGCTCCCGCCCGGCCGAAAGGAAGGCCGCCACAAGCAAAAAGCCAATACACATCATCACCGAATCATGCAGCGCCTGCAGCGGCTTTTTGCGGGGATGGAGGAGGGAAAGTTCCAGCATCATCCCGTTGAAAGCGCACAGCGGAAGATAAACCCCCAGGTTCTCCAGCAGCAGCGCCTGCCCCGCACAATACCACCGCAGCAGCAGAACAAAGGCCATCGAAACAATTCCATAGCAGGGAAGCGCGAAGATCGGCTGGATCCGCCGGCCCCACACCGAGGCAAGTATCGCGGACGGAATCGTGGCCACCGCCAAGAATGCGCTGATCATCAGGCCGCTCTTCAAGCTGAGGGTCGGAACAATCACAAACGGCAGGGTCAGACCCAGCCCCACAACGGGGTTATTCTTGAGCAGCCCCGACGTCCTGCTCAGCCGGCTTCGATACCGGCGGATTGATTGCAAGTTCAAGGTGTTTCCTCCTCATCGTGTGGGCCAGATGTTCGCCCCACAGATCGATCATCCATACCGCTGCATTCATCACCAGAAGCGCAAACAGCAGGGACTCCTCATACCGGCCGATATGGCGGAACAACATGCTCAGCGCCCCGGTACAAAATCCGTACAGAAGTTTGGGGATCTTCCGCTTGGGAGAGGTCACCGGATCGTTGATCAAAAACACTGCACCGATCACCAGCAGGCCGCTCATCAGCTCGTAGGCCACCCCAGTCAGCAGCGGAAGCTCCAGCCGGGGCATCAGCAACGCAACAAACGCCGCCCCGCCGAACATCGCCGCCGACATCCAGAGATTGACCGTCCGGCGCCCCACAAGGAAGAGCAGACAGGTCAGCAGGACCAGGATGTTGCTCGCCCCCATCGGCCCCGGCACATTGCCCAGCAGCATGTCCAGCAGATCGATATTCGGTGTCCCGCCCAGCGACAGACTGTAGGCAGGGGAATTGACCAGACGGACCGTCTCATCGACCGCCAGCGGAAGCCGTTCAAAGGGAATCGGATAGGAAAAAGCACTTTGGGGCCAGCAGATTATCACAAAAGCAACCCCCGCAGCGGCGGGATTGAAAACATTCTGCCCCACCCCGCCAAACGGCTGCTTGGCAACCAGAATGGCGAAGACCGCCGCCACCAGGATCATCGAAAAATGCGCCGAGGCGGGCAGCAGCAGCGGGATCAACAGGCCGGTGATCACCGCCGAAAGATCCCGGATGTTGGGAATCTTCCCGCCAGCCAGCTGGCAGAGAATATCGGCAAAACAGCTGGCCAGCGCCCCGGTCAGGCCAAGCAGCAGAACCCGTCCGCCATAGTAGTAGACCCCCATCGCGTACAGCGGCAGGGTGGCGATGATCACATCCACCATCATCGTCTGATTGCTCTCCCGCGAACGGATGTGGGGGGGATTCTGAATATGCAGCTTCATACTTCGCCTCCTGCGCCCTGCTTCTCTTTGGTATAGGCCGCCGCCTGCGCGATCACCTGGGCCAGATCGAGCTTGGCGGGACAGACATAGCTGCAGGAGCCGCAGCCGATACACAGCTCCGCATCAGCCATCTCGATGTGGCGCTTGCGCGGATGCTGCATCGCCTTATAAATAAAATAGGGGGACAGGCCCTGCGGACAGGCCTCGGTACAGCGGCCACAGCCGATGCAGACATACCGCATGTCGCGGAATTCCTCGGCAAAGGCCAGCAGGCCCCGCGTCGTCTGGGAAAGGTAAACCACTGAAGGATCGGTCAGCGCAAAACCCGTCATGGAACCGCCTGCCACCACCCGCCGGGGATCGGTGATCATTCCGACCGCCTCGAGCAACCGGCTGGCCGAAACGCCGAGCGGTACCTCATAATTTCCGGGATTGGCCACGCAGTCCCCTGAAACCGTGACAAAAGCCGAGGTCTGGCGCAGCCCCTCATAAACCGCCCGCTGCAGAAAGATCAGCGCGCAGGCACCGATCACCAGGGTGTTGTTCCGGGAAAGCCGGCGCCGAGCATAGTTCTCAGCGGGGTAAAATCCGCTGATCCGCTCGACCTTCACCCCCATAATCGAAGCAGGAATTCGGGTGTTGACGTCAAACAGATTGCGATAAATCTCGATGGAGGAACGGCTGGCCCCAATCGCTCGAAGCGCAAGGGACAATCCCTGATGCAGCTGTTCAGGATACTGCAGCACCGGAGCCAGCTGACTGGAGATGTACGGTTCGTCATCGAGCGCGTCGACCACGATGCCCGACACACTCTCCCGTGCAGCCTGCGCGAGCTTCTTCCAGAGACGGCGCCCATCGATTTCGTCGACGATATTGGCCTCCTTTGCCAGCCCCACAATTTCATAGGGAGCCAGCAGCTCAGGGGTCGGGGAAATCTCCCCCGGCATCCGACTTTTTTCAACCGGCAGCGCCGGCAGCACCCGGATCTCCTTGGAGAGGCCAGGTTCCTTGTTCTGTTCCAATAAAATCCCTTTGCGGGGATAATTCCTCATCGGGTGTCTCCTTCCACGGGGATAGATTGATGCGGTGTCTGATCTTTACAGCGCCGCTGCAGCCGCGCTGCGGATCGCCGCAATCGAATCTGCATAGGGCGGATGACCAAACACCGCCGAACCGGCCACCAGCACATTGGCGCCTGCCCTGGCAACGAGCGGCGCGGTCGACGGATCGATGCCCCCATCAACCTGGATATCGGTCGAAAGTCCCTGCCGGCGGCACTGTGCGCGAACCGCCTCAATCTTCGGCAGCATGTCCGCCATAAACCGCTGTCCGCCGAAGCCCGGCTCCACCGTCATGACCAGCACCATATCCAGCCGGTCCAGATAGGGAAAAACCGCCTCAGCCGGGGTTTTCGGCTTGATTGCGAGGCCAGCCTTTGCGCCGCCGGCACGGATTGCGTCGATGGTCCGGGATGGATCACTGTCGCTTTCAAGATGAAAGGTAATCAGATCACTGCCCGCCTTGAGAAAGGCCGGCAGATAGAAGAGCGGGTCGCTGATCATCAGATGGACGTCAAGCGGCAGAGGGCTGACCTTCTTGAGTGAGGCCACCACCGGCACGCCGATAGTGATATTCGGAACAAAATGCCCGTCCATAACATCGACATGCGCCAGATCGGCTCCGCCCTGCGCGATGGCACCGATTTCGGTTGCAAGATTGGCAAAATCACTGGAAAGAATCGAGGGAGAGATAATTATCATAGTTTATCCGCCTTTTTTCCGCCGTTCCTGCCTCTCATGGCAAAAAACGGCGCAGTATCCTTCAAATCTATCATTGTATTTTACAGCAATTTGCCACAAAGGTCAACCAACCATCGGGCCGATCCTTCCCATTCCCAGGTGAATTCACACAATTTTAAGTTTTATCCTCATCGCCGGAAACGGAACAATGCAGTGCCGGGGCCGTCCAAACGAACGGCCCCGGCACATCTATTTGATGCGGCGGACGGGATGCGAGCAGGCGAGTCTGTGGGCGCAGCGGCGCCACCCGGACGCTTTCGCCGCTTGCTCTCCCTCCCACTCTATGCCGCGGCATCGGTCCCCGCCCTTCTCCCGCCAGGGCGGATCGCCGGATTTTCCCCCCACCGAAGGCCCAAACAGCAAAAAAGCCCGCCGCCTGCCGCCCGTGCAGCCGAACCGGTAAAATTTCGCCTTCCCGATGTTACCCCGAGTGGGAGACCGACCGAAGCAGAGGGATCAGCTCCTTGGCCGCCTGGTAACCTGCTTCAATACAAGGTTCGATCAGTTCAAATGAAAAGAGCCCCGCTTCGGGCGGAAGCTTCGGCCGGCAGAGCAGCCGCTCACCGCGAACCGTACAATCAGCGAGCCGATGGCTCATCATGGAAAAGGAACAGGTCACCACCTCGGAGATATTGTCCCGCCGCGGCGGAACATACTGGGACGAGACATCGATCGCCATCACCGGACAACGGGGCAGGCCACGCGCGAGCAGCAGATCAACCGGAAGGTTATCGGTCACCCCGCCGTCCACCATCAGGCCCCCGCCGATTCTGCGCGGGGCAAAGATTGCCGGTACGCAGCAGCTGGCAGTGATGGCATCGGCCAGCAAAATATCGGTCTCACAGCGGGTGTTGGACAGCCGCCGTTTCAGTGGACGGTCACAGAAGGCAACGGTCTCCCCGGCAGAGAGGTCGACCGCTGCGATGCATAACGGGATATCGACCGCGCCGATCGGCTTCTCCCCGGTCAGTTCCCCCAACCAGCGGCGCAAACGGTTCCCCCGCAGCAGGCCCGGCAGGGAGGCCCCCTTCCCGCGGGCCAGATCGAACACCGTCCGCAGCAATCCAGTCAGATCAGGATCGATCAGGCTCGAACTGAGATTGCCGGCAATCTGTTGCAGCTCCTTTGCGCGGTAACCGCAGGCGCAAAGGCCGGCAACAATCGCCCCGGCACTGGCGCCGGACAGGGCGTCGGGAGTCAGCCCCTCCTCTTCAAGCGCCAGCAGTACGCCGATGTGGGCGGCTCCCCGGCAGCCTCCTCCCGAAAGGGCCAGTGAAAACCCCATCTCTTCCCCTCCTTCGGTTTGTTGGATGCTTTTTTATCGGTTTTGTGTTATAATGGGTAACACCTCCCGCCGGACCGGCCAAATGACTTCGCCCCGACGTCATTTTCAGTCTATGCCGTCCGCCTTTTGCGGGTGAACTTTATGCAAACGCAACGGAAAGGAAACCACCATGCGTCTGACCGATTTCTTGCTGCTGCTCGCGCTTGTCTTTGCGGCGGGCGGATGTCTTCTCTCACTGGCTGCTTTACTGCGGCTCTCTGCACTCTCGCGGCGACAGGCTGAGGAACTGGCCGGGCTGCGCCGGGAGCTGGCCGATCAGCTGCGGGAAAACCGCAGCGAAACCACCCATACCACCCAGACGGCAGTGGCCTCACTGGGACAGGCGCTGGCTGAATCGCAGCGCAGCGCCGCCGAAATGCAGAGCAAGGTAATCTCAGATCTCAACGAACAGTTTACCCTGCGAAGCGAAGCCCTGCAAAAGACGGTCAATCAGCAGCTCGCCCGGGTGGAGGGGCGGTTTGAGCTCTTCACCGCCCAGTCCTCCAAGCAGCTGGAAGCGATGCGGGAAGATAACACCCGGCAGCTCGAAGAGATGCGCCGGACGGTCGACGAAAAGCTGCAGAAAACCCTCAACGCCCGGCTGGAACAATCCTTTTCTCAGGTTTCACAGCGGCTTGAGCAGGTTTATAAGGGCCTCGGCGAAATGCAGGCCCTTGCATCGGGGGTCGGCGATCTCAAGAAGGTGCTCTCCAACGTCAAAACCCGTGGAATTCTCGGAGAGATTCAGCTCGGCGCGATTCTTGAACAGATCCTCTCCCCCGAGCAGTATGCCGCCAACGTCTGCACCCGGGCGGGGAGCCAGAACGTCGTCGAATACGCCGTCCGGCTTCCGGGCGACGGTAGCGGAACCGTCTGGCTTCCGATCGATGCAAAGTTTCCGGGCGACTGCTACAGCGATCTGATGGACGCCTACGACGCAGGGGATCCGGAGCGGATCGCCGCCGCCGGCAAACTGCTCGAAAGCCGGATCCGCAGCTGTGCCAAAGATATTCGGGACAAGTACATCGATCCACCCAATACCACCGATTTTGCGATTCTTTTCCTGCCGTTTGAAGGGCTTTACGCCGAGGTGGTCCGCCGCGGATTGGTCGAGAGCCTCGCGCGGGACTACAAGGTCAACATCGCCGGACCGACGACGATGGCCGCACTGCTCAACAGCCTGCAGATGGGCTTCCGTACCCTGGCGATCCAGAAGCGCTCCAGCGAGGTCTGGGAGATTCTTGGGGCGGTCAAGACCGAATTTGGAAAATTCCGCGCCGTTCTGGAAAAGGCACAGGACCGGCTGAGGCTAGCCGGCAACGAACTTGATCAGCTCATCGGGGTACGGACCCGGGCAATCGAACGGCGTCTGCGGGAGGTTCAGGAGGTCGACCCCGGCGACCTGATCGCCATCGGCACAGGACAGGAGGAACCAAAGGATGTCTGATAATCCCAATGAAATTCTGACCTGGGGCGGCGTGTCAGTCGATCCGTTTTCCCCGCTTCCCGAGCAGATCGATATCCGTGACATCTCTCATTCGCTGTCACTGCTCTGCCGGGCCAACGGCCACATCGACCATTTTTATTCGGTAGCGCAGCACTGCCTGGCTTGCGAGCGGGAGGCGGCGGCACGGGGGCTCGGGAAACGGATCCGTCTCTATTGCCTGCTGCACGATGCATCGGAATGCTATATCTCCGATCTGATTCGCCCGATCAAGCGGCGGTTTCCGCTCTACAGTGAAGGGGAATCCCGGCTACAGCAGGTCATCTTTCAGGCGCTCGGGGCAGGACAACCCAACCCCGACGAGTGGCAGCAGGTCGGGGAGATTGATGACTGCATGCTTTATCATGAATTCTCGCTGCTGCGCGGGGTACATCTCTTCGATCGGGAACCGGTACGCTTTGCTCCGCTGACCTGTGAATTTGAGCAGCCGGCTGCCGTCGAGGCAAAATATCTGGAGCAGTACCATATTCTTTCCGGGAGGTGAAATGGATGCCGCAGGCAAAAACCAACGCCCAGCGGATGCTGGAAAAGGAGAAAATCCCCTATCTTCCCCACACCTATGAGACCGAGGATGGACATATCGACGGAGTATCGGTAGCGCACAAGATGGGCATTGATCCGGCCGTCGTCTTCAAAACGCTGGTCACCCGGGGCCATTCCAAGGGGATCTATGTCTTTGTGGTTCCGGTTGCGCTTGAGCTGGATCTCAAGGCAGCCGCCAAAGCAGTGGGAGAAAAATCCATTGAGATGATCGCTGTCCGGGAGATCACTCCGCTGACCGGCTATGTCCGGGGAGGCTGTTCCCCAATCGGGATGAAGAAGCGCTATCCGACCGTCGTCGATCAATCGGCCCTGCAGCAGGAGCGGATTATCTTCAGCGCCGGACGAATCGGGGATCAGATCGAGCTGACCCCAGCCGACCTGCAGAAGGCGACCGGCTGTCAGTTTGCCGCCATCGCCCAGTAACCGGCCCCTATCGCGGCTCAGCGGAGCCGTTTTATCTCATAACAACCACACAGGAGGAATCGACTATGATTGTCATCACGATGGAAAACGGTGCTCAGATCAAGGCGGAGCTTTATCCTGAAGCGGCTCCGATCACAGTGGAAAACTTCGAGAAGCTGGTACGTCAGGGATTTTATG
This sequence comes from uncultured Oscillospiraceae bacterium, assembly GCA_949285275.1. Lineage (GTDB taxonomy): Bacteria > Bacillota > Clostridia > Oscillospirales > Ruminococcaceae > Yanshouia. Next base: position 12,209 of record CASEBP010000070.1, read on the forward strand.
ACGGGCTGATCTTTCATCGGGTCATCCGCGGATTTATGATTCAGGGTGGATGCCCCGACGGAACCGGCATGGGCGGTCCCGGTTGGCACATCAAAGGGGAGTTTTCTGCCAACGGGGTACCCAATCCGATCCGTCACACCCGCGGTGTGCTGTCGATGGCGCGGGCCATGAGCCCCAATTCGGCCGGTTCCCAGTTCTTCATCATGCATGAGGACGCCCCCCATCTCGACGGACAGTATGCGGCCTTTGGCAAGGTCGTCGAGGGGATGGACGTCGTCGACGCAATCGCCAACACCCCTACCGACCGGGCTGACCGCCCCAAAACCCCTCAGAAAATCAAAACCATCACCATCGAATAACGGACAGCCGGCGGCGGAAGAATTTGCTTCCGCCGCCGGCCGTTTCAGTACAGCAGCTTCCCTTGATTTCAACGCAGGGGTTTGGTATGATAAAGGCGAAAACAAGCGGCCCGCCACCCGGGCCGGAAAGGACGGCCATTCATGCAGCGCATTATCCAGGAAGCCTACCGCTATGCCTCCTACAGCCTCGGGGAGGGAGCTCCCGCCGACTATATTCCGGAGCTGGCTAAGGCGGATACCGGCCGGCTGGCCGTTTCGATCACCGATCTGGCAGGACGCACCCACAGTGTCGGTGACAGCCAGATCCGTTTCACCATGCAGAGTATTTCCAAGGTCGTACTGTTGGCGGCGGCACTGCACTTTTCGGGCTTTGACGGCGTATTTGCCCGGGTTGGAGTGGAACCGACCGGCGATCCGTTCAATTCGATCGTCCGGCTGGAAACCGGCAGCAGCAACCGCCCTTCCAACCCCATGATCAACGCCGGTGCCATCGCAGTGACTACCTGCATCCCGGGGGATGGACCGGCACAGCGGTTTGAGCGGGTGCTGGAATATGCCCGCTCGCTGCTGGACAACCCGGAGCTGGACTTCGACCGGGAAGTCTACCGTTCTGAGAGCGAAACCGGCGACCGCAACCGGGCGCTGGCCTATATGATGCGGGCCGACCACGCCATCACCGGATCGGTTCCAGAACACCTGGAGGTCTATTTCAAAGCCTGTTCTCTGCTGGTCAACTGTGAGGAAATCAGCTTTTTGGGCGCCGTTCTGGCCAACAACGGCGTCTCTCCCCGCAGCGGCCGGATGCTGATCGAGCCGTTTCATGTCAAGGTCATCCGTTCCCTGATGTGCACCTGCGGGATGTATGACGCATCAGGGGAATTTGCACTGCGGGTCGGAATTCCGGCAAAAAGCGGCGTCGGCGGTGGCATTATGGGAGCAGTTCCTAATCGGATGGGAATCGGGACCTACTGTCCCGCTCTCGATTCCAAGGGAAACAGCCTCTGCGGACTGCGCGCAATGGAATATCTGTCGCAGGCACTCAACCTCAGCCTCTTTTGATGGGATGGAAAAACCGGCGCCATTCTGTTCGAATGGCGCCGGTTTTTTTCCGCGGTTTAAATCACTCGTCAAGCATCGCAAGGATCGCCGATTTGGGACGTGCGCCCACCGCACTGGTGACCGCCTTCCCGCCTTTGAAGAGAATCAGCGTCGGAATGCTCATCACCCGAAACTGGCGCGCCAGCTCCTCTTCCTCGTCGACATTTACCTTGCCGACCTTGATCTGCGGATTCTCCTCGGCAATCTCATCGACCACCGGAGAAACCATTCGGCAGGGGCCGCACCACGGCGCC
>CASEBP010000071.1 GCA_949285275.1 uncultured Oscillospiraceae bacterium
CAGTCACTCGGACCATGCGGAGTATCATGAAAGGATCTGAAAAGGTCTGCTGATGATACTCCGCATTTTTTATTTCCAAGTTTATATGGCGATCTGTGCGGGGGCGTAGCTTCATGCTACGCCTTTTCTCGTTTCCAATATGATGCATAAGTAGAATTCGTTTGAATTCACGCTCCTCTGGGACTTGTCAATGTTCTCCGTTCCTTTGAAATACAGGAAGGGAGAGGTTCTGTGAAGACAGGGTTGATGGCAGGAACGTCATATCGGATGCATCTGCCTTTGTTCTGCGGGTTGATTTTGGTTCAGAATGCCGCGCTGCTGCCTGTCCAGCCGTTTTTGCAGCACTGAAAATATGCCGGCGCCCTGGGGAGGAGGGAAGGGCGGCAGACCGTCTTTTTATCCTACCGCCGTTCAAAGCGCACCGTTTCTTCCCTGGAGCCACAGGCCCAAGATCCGTTTCACCGCCTGTGGGTTTTCGGATCGGCGGTTTCACTGCTGCGGGAGGATTCATTTTGCAAATTGAGCGTGTCAAATTTGCCCATTTCATTGATTTTTTACCACCGTTATGATATAGTCAAAAAAAAGGAGGGTTGCAAAATGTATGAAAAAATAACGAAGTATGCCGACATTTTCAGCAAAGATGCAGCATCCCCGGCGGACCGCAAGAAGGAGATCCAATCGTTTATCGCCGATTTTTCTCAATCGGGATATATGAATCCGGATGCCCTGCAGGTGATGGGGGAAAGGGGATGGATTTCCCGGTCTGTGTTGAAAAATGACCTGCCTTCCATGACAGCGGAGGATATTTGCGCTTGCTTCTCCGCTTTTATTCAGCAGGAGAGCTTTATTGAGGGGATCATCCTTGATACGATCGAGAAAGGGATCCTCCAGGAGATGCTGGAGCGGCTTAAGGAACAGGATAGCTGATTGCCATCCGCATGGAAGCCGCGGAAGCTGTCGAACCCCCGTTCCCAGGGCAACAGCCGGTTCGAGGGAGGAAACAGCCCCATCCTGCTGCCGAATAAAAGGAAAACCCGACCTGTATTGCAGGTCGGGTTTTTTGTTGCTGTGAAGGGAACGGGAGCGGTGCCGCTAAAAGCAGGACGGCGCGGCGCCCAAGAAGGCAGAGGCAGCATCGGTCCGGGAGACTATTTCGGGGACGGAAAAGGATTCTGCTGTTCGGCGTCGAGCAGCGCCAGAATCTGCTGCGGTGTACGAAACTGCTCTCTGGGGATCCGGGTTGGCTCAAGAACGGTGCCAAAAGAGTCCTCAATCCCCTCCAGCAGCTCGATCAAGGCCAGTGAATCGAGCAAGCCGGAGTCAAGCAGTTCGGTTTCCGGGCGCAGTGCCGACGCAGGAACGCCACAGGCCTGTGCCAGGATGGAAAGAAGAAGCGCAGTTTTCTCTGTTTGATTCATAGCAGCTCCTTAAGGGCGGTATAGTCGCATTTTCCGTGGGAGGTCAACGGCAGGTGAGGCAGAGCCGTGAGATCCGGGATCATCCCGGCGGGAAGCAGGGTACGCAGCTGTAATTTGATCGATTGTGGGTCGTGTATTCCGGAAGAGAGCACAACAAAGGCACGCAGCCTCCGGACCCGTCCCTGTTGCAGTACCGGGACGACGGCAGCCTGAAGGATCCCCTCGCACTGCAGCAGACAGCGTTCGATTTCCTCCGGTTCGATTCGCAGACCGCGCCACTTCAGCTGGCGGTCGATGCGGCCGCGGCAATAGAAAAGGCCATCTCGCTGCCAGCCGAGATCACCGGTGCGGTAGGCCGGGCGGGAATCGATCCGGCAAAAGCCGCCCTGGATTTCGCCCAGGTAGCCGGCGGCGACCTGTTCCCCGGTGACAACCAGTTCTCCTGTCTCTCCCTCGGGAAGCTCGATGTGGCTGGAGGGATCCCGAATAGTGATTGAGCTCCGTGTTCCGGCATATCCGATTGGGAGCAGCGGCTGCTGCAGCATGACTTCGGTCAGCTCACAGCCGGTTACAGCGACGGTGGTCTCGGTTGGGCCATAGCTGTTGTAAATGTGTGCAGTGGGAAAGCGCAGTTTCAGGCGGCGGACTGTTTGCGGGCGCAGCGTTTCGCCGCAGAACAGAAACTGCCCCAATGCAGGAAATCGATTGGCGCCAAACGACGGGGAGGCAAGCAGCAGTTCGGCGAAGGAAGGGGTCAGTACGGCAAGCGAAGGGGCACTTTGGTCCATCGCGTCAAACAGTGCGGGGAAATCGCCGAACAGCTCCGATTCCAATTCGGCGTCACAGCGTCCGTTGAGAAAGGAAAACCATAGGGCGGCGACCGACAGATCGAAGGAGAAGGCGGCATGGTTGAGAACCGGCCCTTCGCCTGCTCCGAGAAGGGATTGTTCCCATCGCAGAAAGGAAGCGGCGTTGCGCCGGGTGATCCGGATCCCTTTTGGTTCGCCGCTGCTGCCCGACGTAAAAAGGAGATAGAACGGATCATCGGGGGCGGTGCGAACGGGCTCTGCCGGAGAAAGGGCGGGGGAAAAGGCGGCAGATTCAAGCTTGTCAGAAGAAAGGAAAGGAACAGGCGGGGTCCACGGAGGCGCTGCGGCGCAGAGCAGCAGCCGGGCGCCGGCGAGGCGCAGCATTCGCTCGGCGCGAACGGACGGGATCTGGCGGTCGATCGGGAGATAGGGAAGCCCCGCCAGCGTGCAGGCCGCAATGCAGACCGGCATCAGCAGCTCCTTGTGTCCGTAAATGCCGACAGGGCTTCCCGACGGGACCGTTTGAGACAAAAGCGAAGCGACCCGCCGGGCCGCCGCGATCAGTTCCCGATAGCGAAGGATCCCCTGACGGCAGCGGTAGGCGGGAACATCGGAATCAGCGAACCGCATCAGCCATTCGGTCATTGGCACGGCGCTTCCTCCTTTTTGATTCTAAGTAATTCGGGCGGGATCAGAGCCGGATCATAAAGCACCTTGGAGTGGTTGACGAGCAGCAGTTCCCGCGGCAGTTCCTTTCCCGTTTCTGCCTCAAAGCGGCGGCGGTAGACCCGGCTGTTTCGGTAGTAGCCGTCGCTTTCTTTGGTGTAATGGCTGTCCTCTTCGACCAACCGGTAGCGCAGCGGGAATGGAGTCTGAGCGCGAAGCTCCCCGCAGAGCAGGTCATTTTCGATCCAGAGCAGAAGCTGCACCGTCTGATCCGTGTCGTTGCGAAACCGATAATCGACATGGCGGTAGAATACCGAGGTACCGGTCCCAAACGGAACCCGGCGTTCACTGTCGGGGAAAAGCGCATCGGAGTGATGATGCAGTTCGGTGACGGTCAGCGGGGAGTGCAGTACCAGGTAATGAATTAGATTGGCCAGCTGACAGAGGCCGCCCCCCGTTTCCTCCCGCAGGGAGCCGTTAGAGATGGCCAGCCCCGGCAGGTAACCCCGGCGGGCGGTACAGCGGCCGACCCGCTGCCAGAAAGAAAAGCTCTCACCCGGACGGATGAGCAGATGATCAATGGGGCGAATTGCGATCCGGAGATTTTCTGCCTTGTTCCGCTGCAGGCGCATATCTACCCCTTCGAGACGGCGCAGAATGGGGGAAACATGTCCTTTGACCAGAACAGGAAGCTCCTGCTGTGTCTGACTGCGGGCGAACGCTGTGTGCCGCATCAGATCCCAGAGACGGCGGCGCAGGCATTCCTTTGCCACCGAGATCCGGTAGCAGACCGGACCGTATTCACAGAACAGTTTTCGCCGATGCATGCTGCGCCTCCTTTTCAGAGTTTTTCTTATGATAGCACTACAGATATCAAAAAGCAACCGCCCCGCCCGTCCGGAATATTTTTGTACTGGGACATCTTTCCAAATGGCTGCGTATATACTGTACTGCGGCTGACAAGCCTTAGCCGCGATCGCAGAAGGGAAGAAGGTGCCGGATGAAGGAAAAGCTGCTGCGGATGATACGGGAAGGCTCACTTGTCTGCGGCGTGGTGGGATTGGGCTATGTGGGATTATCGCTTGCCCTCGCACTGGCGCGGGCGGGATTTCGCACCATCGGATTTGACGTACGGCCTGACCGGGTCAAGCGGCTGCGGGAGGGAAAGGCCGATCCCGAGGATGGGGCCTGCGATGCCCTTGAAGCGCTGGTTGCCTGTCAAAAGCTGTCGGCCACCGGAGCCTTTCAACAGCTGTCCGAGGTGGACTTTATCGCGATTTGTGTCCCGACGCCGCTCGATCCCTACGGGCAGCCGGATCTGCAATGCCTGCGCGAAGCCGCCCAGGCAATCGCCGGACAGCTGCGCCCGGGTATGGCGGTGGTTCTGGAATCGACCAGCTACCCCGGCACGACCGAAGAGCTGCTCCGGCCGCTGTTTGAGCAGGGATCGGGACTGCGGTGCGGGGAGGACTTTTTCTTGGGCTGCGCGCCTGAGCGGGTGGATCCCGGAAACCGGTTGTTCTGCACTGAGAACACGCCCCGGGTAGTCGGCGGAATCGGCAGTGAGGCTACCACAGTGATTGCCGCACTCTACCGTGCCGTCATCCGTGGGGAGGTTCGGGAGGTTTCCCGTCCATCAGTGGCGGAGATGGAGAAGCTGTTGGAAAACAGCTACCGCAACGTCAACATCGCGTTGGCCAATGAGATGGCGCTGGTATGTGATACGATGGGGATCGACATTTGGGAGGTGGTGGATGCCGCTGCCACCAAACCCTATGGCTTTGTCCCATTCTATCCGGGGCCGGGGGTAGGGGGACATTGCATTCCGGTGGATCCCGCCTATCTGAGCTGGCGGGCGCGGGGGTTTGGATGCCGGACGCCGCTGCTGGAAACGGCGGCACAGATCAACGACCGGATGCCAGAGTACTGCGCGGCGCGGGCGGCGCGTCTGCTTAACGCATCCGGAAAGCCGGTGGCCGGGTCGAAGATTCTGGCACTGGGGGCCGCTTATAAGCAGGAGGTTGCAGATTGCCGGGAGAGTCCGGCGATTCGGGTGATGGAGCTGCTGCGGGCACAGGGGGCCTCGCTGACCTTCTATGACCCCTATGTGCGGCAGTATGCCTGGCAGGGGAAGATCCGACGGGGATCCGGGCGGCTATCGGCGGGTGCGGTTGCCCGTGCGGACCTGGTCCTGATCCTCACAGCTCATCGCGCGGTGGATTACCAGCTGGTACAGAAGCGGGCGCGGCGGATCCTAGACACCAAAAATGCGATGAAGGGAATTGAGCCGCGGGACAACATTACTCTGCTGTGAAAGGAGCGGATCAGATGCGGTATGGATTGATCGGCTGCGGACGGATTGCACCCCGCCATCTCAAGGCGGCCTATGCATCCGGGATGGAGGTCGTAGCTGTCTGCGACCGGGAGGAGCAGCAGGCACAGAGGTTGTTAAGCGGCGAAGGGTACCGCGGGCGGACGGTGGGGGTCTATCGGGACTATCAGACGATGCTGCAGAGAGAGCAGCTGGATGTCGTCGCGGTTGCTGTACCCAGCGGTTCACATGCGTCGATCGCGCTCGACTGTCTGCAGGCCGGGGCGCATGTTCTGGTGGAAAAGCCAATGGCGCTTTCTCTTTCCGATGCTGATGCAATGATCCGGTCGGCGGGGGAACGGGGACGTTATCTGATTCCCTGCCACCAGAACCGGTTTAATCCCGCTGTGCTGGCTCTGCATCGGGCGGTCGCGGAAAACCGGCTGGGACGGCTGTCCCACGCGGCGCTGACCCTGCGGTGGAACCGCAAGGAGGATTATTACCGACAGGCTGCCTGGCGGGGAAGGTGGGCGACCGACGGGGGCATTCTAATGAACCAGTGCATCCACGGGATCGATTTGTTGCGTTGGATTAGCCGGGGTGAGCCCGTTTGGGTTTGCGGGGCGCTGGCACGGCGGATGCATCCACAGATCGAGGCAGAGGATACCGGGGTGGCGGCGATCCGTTTTTCCGACGGCATGCTTGCCACCGTGGAGGCCAGCGGGAATATCTATCCCAGCAATCTGGAGGAAACCCTCTCCTTCTTTGGCGAGAAAGGGACGATTCGGATCGGGGGTGCGGCGGCGGGCCGGGTGGAGGTCTGGCGGGTCGAAGGGGAGGAACCCCCGGTCTGCGAACCGCAGGGTTCCGATGTCTATGGCAGCGGACACCAGGCGCTTTACGCCGATGCAGTCGATGCGATCGCCGGCGGAAGACAGCCGTTTCTCACCGGTGAGGATGGCCGCGCTGCCTTAGAGCTGGTATTGGCGATCTATCGGAGTCATAAGCAAAACGGTCCGGTCATCCTGCCGCTGGACGATTTTTCCACTGCGGAAATGGAGGGAACCTTTTGAGCGGCAAAGCGATGGTTCATCCCACCAGTCTGATTGAAGAAGGGGTTCAGATCGGAGCGGGCAGCCGGATCTGGTGCTTTTGCCATCTGCAGGTTGGTGCGGTGGTGGGGGAAAACTGCGTTCTGGGGCAGAACGTGAACCTTGCACCGGGGGTCAAAATTGGAAATGATGTCAAGATTCAGAACAATGTTTCGATTTACGAAGGGGTGGAACTGGAGGACGGCGTATTCTGTGGCCCTTCCTGTGTCTTCACCAATGACCTGACCCCCCGCAGTGAATACCCGAAGGAAAAGAAAGCGTACCGGCCAACGAGGGTCCGGAGGGGTGCAACCATCGGTGCAAATGCAACGGTGCTGTGTGGATGTACGATCGGACGTTGGGCGATGGTTGCGGCGGGGGCGGTGGTGACCCGAAATCTCCCCGACCATGCGCTGGCGATCGGCAATCCCGCCCGTCACCGCGGCTGGGTCTGCCGGTGTGGGAAAAAGCTGGGAAAGGATCTGTACTGCCCGGTCTGCCGGCGGCAGTATCGTTTGGCTCAGGAGGGACTGCGCGAGGAGAAGGCATAAACCCAAACAGAAATCTTCTGGGCGGGATTCTGGCAGGGGCATCTGGTGCAGACAGAATTGCACCGATGTTTTGGGAAGTGGCTGGCGGCGCTGTGAGAGGCTGCCGCAGCGTCTGGATTTTTTCGGATGAATGTTAAAAAAATCCTTTCCGGTGCGGCGCACTGGAAGGAACCTCCGGTTGTATTTCACGGATACCGACCCTATAATGGGGCATGTGCCCGGGAGCCGGGCCGAAATGCAGTCGGCGCATAAGGCGCCGCGGCAATTTTGCAGGAGGTATCCCGATGAAACGAATGCTTTCAATTGTTCTGGCCGCCGCGATGACGGTGGGGATGGCCGCGCTGGCCTTTGCTGAAAAGGTGGAGGGGTGCTCCATCTCCCTTTCGGCTGATACGACCCGGCGGATCGGACTGGACGGCAGCCTGCTGACCCCTGGAGAAACGTATCGGTTTCCAATTCTGGTTTCGGTCGGCGGTGGCGAACTGCAGCCGCTTGACGATACGCTGATCGATCAGTACAGCGTGAAGGTCACCAACACCGGAGAAGGGGAGACGATGAGCGAGTTTGCGGTGATCCGTGTGGGGGGGAACTATCATATTTCCGCCAAGGTCAAGGCCGGATGGCCTGCCGTCAAGACCGAGGAGGAATATGCCATCCGGATGACGAACAAAAAGAACCGTCAGGACTTCGCCGTGCTGAATGTTACCTTTGAGACCGGCTATGAGCAGGCCTCCGATGAAAACATTTCCCAGCTGGAGGAGGGCGACGAGGTTGTGGTCGACAACACAGCTCCGGTATATGACGCCGATCAGCTCGAACGGATCTCCAAACGCAACGGATACAAAAAGGTGACCTTTTCCGACGACGGCTGGCGTTTTACCGTAAACGTCAACGATATGGATGCGGTCAATCTGGTTCATAACCGCAATGCCGTCAAGGAGATTGTGACAAAATATGAGGATCACAGCTTCGAATTTCTGACCTTCCCGGCGGGGCCCCGCTTCCGCAGCAGCGGACTGGTAGAGATCGATGTCTCGGATTATGCGGAGGATTTCGACGGCCAGTTCTTTCTCTACCGCTACCTGCACGGGGAGCTGACCGAAATTCCGGTGAAGTACAACAGCGGTGAGGAAACGCTGACCTTCTCTACCGATACCCTTGGACGGTTTGTTATCACCGATCAGCCGATTACCGACCGGATTGTCTTTACGCCGAGCGTATAACATGCTGCCGGTGTGCGCTCAACCGGCGGCCGCCAAAACAGAAAACAAGCCGCCCGACACCGTTAAGGCGTCGGGCGGCTTTGCTATGACCGGTACGGCGGGTGTTATTTGTGCTGGCAAAGCGAAACCTCATGCGGTGCCCGGTAGACCCGGCCGGCAGCGGCATCAAGGGTGGCGCTGACCCCGTTTTTGAGCAGACGGGTTGCGCCGGGTACGCCGATGAGCACCGGAATATCCAGGCTCATTCCGACGACGGCGCCGTGGGAGGCCTCGCCGCCTTCTTCGGTGATGATACCCGAGGCGCTGCGTAACAGCGGCATAAGATTGTTGCTCGTCTGGGGAAGAACCAGAATATCCCCCGCACGGAAACGGGAGGCCGCTTCCTCCTCATCGTGGGCGACACAGAGGCGGGCGGTGACCGATTTTCCGCCGAGCCCCTGCCCGATAGCCAGCACATCTCCCACGACATCGACCTTGATGAGGTTGGTGGTGCCGGGAACGCCGATCGGCATTCCGGCGGTGAGTACGACCATATCTCCATCGGCAAGGAGATTCTGTGCACGGACTGCGCCAACCGCCTGTTCCAGCATCTCCTCGCTGCCGCTTTGGCATTCCTGCATCAGGACGGGGGTCACGCCCCAGGAGAGAGAAAGCTGGCGGTAGGTGCTTTCATAGGGGGTACAGGCGATGATGGGAACGGCTGGCCGGAAGGCGGAGGTCATCCGGGCGGTGTAGCCCGAGCAGGTGACGGGGATAATCGCCGCGGCGCCGAGATCGTGCGCCATTGTGCAGGTGGCATGCGCCACAGCATAGGTCAAATCTCCATCGCGGACCGGCTCACGATTTTGCAGGCGGCGGCGGTAGTCGATGTCCTGTTCGGCCCGCTGCGCGATGGTTGCCATCGTGCAAACCGCTTCGATCGGATATTTTCCGGCGGCTGTTTCCCCCGACAGCATCACTGCACTCGACCCGTCGTAGATCGCATTGGCGACGTCGGTCGCTTCGGCGCGGGTGGGACGGGGCTTTTCGGTCATCGATTCGAGCATCTGGGTTGCGGTGATGACAATCTTTCCGCGGGACAGCGCTTTTTTGATGAGGTTCTTTTGGGCAACCGGCACCTCGGCATAGGGAATTTCCACTCCAAGGTCGCCGCGGGCCACCATGATACCATCCGAGAGGCGAAGAATATCGTCGATATTTTCCAGCGCTTTGGCGCTTTCAATCTTGGAGATGATCCGGATGGTGTGACAGTTCTTGGAATCAAGCAGCCGGCGCAGCTCAATCAGATCGTTGGCCGAGGAAACGAAGGAGGCTGCGATGAAATCAAAACCGAGTTCGATGCCGAACAGGATATCGGCGATGTCCTTTTCGCTTAGGTAGGGCATCGAAAGGTCGGCCCCGGGAACATTGATTCCCTTGCGGTTGGAGACAAAACCGCTGTTGACGACCCGGCAGCGAATCTCTGTGCCGTCGATCTCTTCGACAGTCAGCTCGATGAGCCCATCGTCAATCAGAATGGTACTTCCGGGATGCACATCCTGAAAAAGGGTTTTGTGGGTGATCGAAATCCGCTCGGGGGTCCCCTCGACCTCTTCGCCGGTCAGGGTGAGCAGTGATCCTGCTTCAAGGAAGATCTTCCCATCCTTCATCAGGCCGGTGCGGATTTCCGGTCCCTTGGTGTCGAGCATGGCGGCGGCCGGATTGCCCAGCTCCCGCCGGGCGGCGTCGAACATTTCGAAGGTCTTGCGATGGCTCTCATGGTCGCCGTGAGAGAAGTTGAAGCGGGCGACATTCATGCCGTTTTCCAATAGCTTTTTTATCATGTCGGGGGAATTGACGGCCGGTCCGAGGGTGCAGACAATCTTGGTTTTGCGATTCATCATCAGGGTCACGCTCCTTTGTCATGCGTTTCTCGCATATTCTCGTTCTTTTTAATCGTCCCTATTGTAGGGGAAAAGTATTTTGCTGTCAACCAAAAGAAGAAAAGGTTTTGTGAAATCGAGACATCCGCAGCAGAAAAATATCAAAGGGGGGCTTGCAATTTGGAAAAAGCTATGATATGCTAAGTGTACTATTATAGATAATACAAATGTGACATTTGCGTATAGACCCGCAGATGCCAGGGAAGGAGTGGGGCCATGTTTTCGATTGACTCGCGCAGCCGGGTGCCGATCTATGAGCAGTTGATACAGAACATCATCGGCTTGATTGCCAGAGGCGCGTTGCAGCCCGATGACCAGTTGCCCAGTGTGCGAAGTCTGGCGCGCGATCTTGGCATCAACCCCAACACCGTACAGAAGGCCTATCAGGAGCTGGAAGCAAAGGGAATGATCTATCAGGCGGCGGGGCGCGGCAGCTTTATCGCGCCAGGGGATGCGTTGACCGATTCGATCATCCAGCAAAAACTCAATGAAGCGCGTGCGCCCATTCTTTCTGCGCGCAAGGCCGGCGTGCCGAAGGGGAAAATGCTCGCGCTGGTGGAGCAAATCTACGAAAAGGAGTAGCGATATGGTTTTGATAGAGTCGGTTACCAAGCGCTTCGGCGCAAACCTCGCGTTGGATTCGGTCGCCTTTTCGGTAGCACCTGGATGCATTTATGGCCTGGTCGGAACCAACGGGTCGGGAAAATCCACCCTGCTGCGCCTGATCTCGGGAGTCTACCAGGCGGATGCCGGACAGATTGTTGTGGACGACGCTCCGGTGTATGAAAATCCGGAACAGAAGAGACGGGTGTTCTTTGTTTCGGACGACCTCTATTTCCCGCCGCAGGCTACGCTGGATGACATGAGGCTGTTTTACCGCTCTGCCTACCCGCAGTGGGATGAGGCACGGTATCAGCGGCTGCTGGAGCTCTTCCCGATTGGGGAGCGGCGCAAGCTGTCCACCTTTTCGAAGGGGATGCGCCGGCAGGCGGCGTTGATTCTGGCACTTTCCTGTGCGCCGGAGTACCTGCTTCTCGACGAAGCATTCGACGGCCTGGATCCGGTTATCCGTCACGCGGTGCGCCGTATCATCTCGGATATGATCTCCGAATATCATATGACCGTTGTCATCTCCTCTCACAATCTGCGGGAATTGGAGGATTTCTGCGACCGGGTGGGGCTGCTCCACCATGGAAAGCTGCTGCTTGAGTGTGCGATGGATGATATTCAGCTGGGCTTCTGCAAGGTACAGGCGGTTTTCCGGCCGCTGCCCGCCGGGGAGATTACCCTGGATGGTATCCGGATCCTCTCCCGGGAAGTTCGCGGCAGCGTCGTTACGCTGGTCTGCGCCGCCGGGGAGGAGGAAGCGCTGGCGGCGGTCAACCGGCTTTCCCCGATCCTGGCGGAGGCGGTGGGGCTTTCCCTCGAGGAGGTATTTATTTATGAAATGGAGGCGGTCGGATATGACTATAGCAAGATCGTCTTTTAGCGTGTCCCGGATCCTGCCCTTTTACCGCAATCTGCTGCGTCGTTATCGCGGATCGGCCTTTTTTTACGGCGCATTGGGCTTCATCAGCCTGCCGGTGCAGTATCTGCTGGCCATCCTGCAGAACCGGGGAAACCCGATGGATACCGATTGGATCAGTTGGACCTTTACGGGGCCGGCGATGATCTATAAC
>CASEBP010000072.1 GCA_949285275.1 uncultured Oscillospiraceae bacterium
CAGCGCTTTGGTCGGAATACAGCCTACATTCAGGCATACCCCTCCCAGATGCTGTTTTTCGATAATCGTCACATCCGCACCAAGCTGTGCCGCCCGTATGGCGGCAACATAACCGCCGGGCCCTGCTCCGATTACCGTCACACGAAGCCCCTTTTCCTCTCCTGGCATCCCCTTCACCCCTTATCGATGATCCGCAGTTTCTTTTCTGCTCACCATCTTAAGACAGCAAAAAGCGAGCCATGAAGAATCCGGCCGGGTATGGCAGAATGTTTTTGTCTGAAAACGCCTTAACTTTCCGAATCGCATGTGTAAAACAACAAAAAACTAAGAGTGACTTCTGATTTTGAAGCACTCTTAGTTTTTACTTTTAGAGCATGGTGCTCAAATTTTGGTCACACCCTGTTCTAATCTTCTGTTTTTTGCAATTTCCCTACGGTATTGCGGCTGATTTCCAGTCGTTTTGCCGCCTCAGACTGATTCCCTCCACAGAGTTTTACAATTTCAGATATAATCTGCCGCTTCATCTCTTCAAATGTTCCGATCTCCACCTCGATCCGATTATCCCGGCTCACTTCTCCCCGGTGCTCCTGCAGATCCAGCTTGACGAGATCCGCTTTGGAGATTCCCTGGGAAAGAAGCACCAGATTTCGGCAGACATGATTCTGAAGCTCCCGAATGTTGCCCGGCCAGTCATACTGCTTTCCCCGTTCCAGAATCTCCTCGATATCCGTTTCCAGGCCGGCCATCGAATAGTCCTTGGCAAAGTAGCGGATCAGCCCCGGGATCTCCTCCGGTCTCTGCCGCAGCGAGGGCAGGCGAAGATGAAGCAGGTTGAGCCGATAGTACAAATCGCTGCGGAATTCATGCCGTTTAACCTTTTCATACAGATCCTCGTTGGTCGCCGCGATAATTCTGACATTGATCGGAATCATCCGCTCGGCCCCTAGCCGCAGGATGGAGCGCTCCTGGATGACCCGCAGCAGCTTACTCTGTAACTGCATCGGCATCTGATTGATCTCATCGAGAAAGATCGTTCCATTGTGCGCCAGTTCCAGAAGCCCGATTTTTCCGCCCTTTCGGGCGTCAGTAAAGGCGCCCGATTCATATCCCATCAATTCGCTCTCCAGCAGGCTCTCAACCAGCGCTGCACAGTTAATGGCTACAAACGGGCCATACCTGCGGTCGGAATGATTATGGATACTCTGTGCAAACAATTCCTTTCCTGTCCCGGTCTCCCCTTCGATGAGCACCGTCAGATCGGTATTGGCATATGCCTTTGCCAGCCGGATCGTATCCTCCATCGCCTGGCTGCCGGAAAAAATGTCGTCAAAGCAGTATTTCGCTGTCAGCCCTTTCGCTTGCAGCGCCCGATATTTATTCTCCATATGCTGAATCTTTTTCGCGTCCTCAAAGGTCGCGACCGATCCCACCGTCGCATCCCCCTTTAAAATGGGCTGCCAGGTGACAAAGTAATCCTCTTTCTTGATTTCTATGAGCATATTTTCGCCATACATCTGTTGCCCGCTGTTTTCCTGCCAGCTGCTTCCCTGCAAGAGATCGGACAGCCGGGTCCCGGTCATTTCCTCCATGTTGCGCCGGAACATGCGGCAGCTCTTTTCATTGCAAATATCGATCAAACCCTGTGCATCGGTCACCACCATCGCATTCGGGGACATCGCGATCACCGCACGCAGCCGCTGCAGCTGCAGCTTCTCCTGATTGCTCAGGCTCAGAATCGTTCGCATCTGGCTGACGGCTTCCAGAATGGATTCGCTGCTGTACTGGAGCATATAGGCCGGAATTCTTCCCTTTCGGGCATAGTCACAGCCGGTCGGGCCCGACAAAATGACATCGTATCCCTGCTCTTGGATCGTTTCAAAGATGACCGGAATATCCGAGAGGCCCTGAAAATCAAACCGGGTGACATCGTTCTTGACATACGGCGCGATCCGTTCCAAACGAGCCGTATTGTTGGAATGGAGCAATAGTGCGACCCGTTTGTGGTATAATCCATATTGATACTCCAGGATCTTCAGGGATTCCAGCAGATCAATATAAGCGGTGGTCACCACCAGCGCCGGAAGCTGGCTTACCCGTTTGACCTCCGCTTCGATTCCGCTGGTGCAAATGATTGCCTGTGCGCCTTCTTTTTCTGCAATCAGCGTGGTTTCCGCCGTATTGAGGACCCCGATTTTTTCATAGAGCATCAGGTTATCGGTGTGATTGAGCCATTCCTTATCTCCCAATTCATTTGGCCAAAGAATTGCTATCTTTTCCATAATGCCCTCCCCACTCCGTCTTCCACTTTGCTGTAATTGGTATTCTATCACATTTTTTGTTCAGATCGAATACCAAAATTCTTCCATTTTCTGCTCTTTCCCCTTGACGGACCAGTTCAGTGGCATTACACTTGGTTTCATCAGACAAAATAGCCCTGCCGCCAATGCGGCATCCGTCCGCGCCTCAAATCTCATCGCGGGTACGCCGGGCCCCTGCCGGAGCCCGCTGCCTGGCTGAAAGGAAGGTTGCCCTATGCGCTATGCCATCGTCTACAGCAGCAAAACCGGAAATACCCGTCAGTTGGCCGAGGTTCTGCGAAGCTGTCTGCCTTCGGACGCCTGCCTGTACTTTGGTCCCCCCGATCCCCAGGCGCTGAAAGCCCAGCGGGTTTTTATTGGATTCTGGACCGACAAGGGCAGCTGTGACGGGGAAACCGCCGCTTTCCTGAAAACGCTCACCCATCAGGAGGCCTTTCTCTTTGGAACTGCCGGATTCGGAAGTGACAGCGCCTACTTCAACCGGATCTTGGCACGGGTGAGGGAGCAGGTGCCGGAGCAGACGGCGGTTCTGGGCGGCTTCCTGTGCCAGGGAAAAATGCCGCCTGCTGTCCGCCTGCGCTATGAACAGATGGAAAATCCCTCTCAGCGGCAGCGGATGCTGGACAATTTCGACAGCGCACTCTCCCATCCCGATCAGGCGGACCTGGATCGGCTGAAAGCGGCCGTCCGCTCGCTGGACTGATTGGCGCACCGCCTGCCGCCAAAGGCCCTTCCCGTTAACAACCGGTACGGCCGTCTGTGATCAGGCCGGCGATGCGGCCAGACGGGCGGTGCAGAAAGGGAGAGAATCGTATGCTCAAAGAAGGAACCAAAGCACCGGAATTTACGCTGCCGGATCAGAACGCACAGCCGGTCAGCCTGTCCGATTTCCTGGGAAAATCGGTAATCCTCTATTTCTATCCCCGGGACAACACCCCCGGCTGCACCCGGCAGGCCCGGGCGTTTGCCGAGCGGTATGACGAATTTGCGGCCCGCGACGCGGTGGTCATCGGGGTCAGCCGGGATTCGCCGGCGTCCCATCTGCGGTTTGCGGAAAAAAACGGCCTGCCCTTCATCTTGCTCTCCGACCCGGAGCTGGCGGTGATCGCGCCCTATGGCGCGTGGCAGGAGAAAAAGGACCGCGGCAGGGTCAGTATGGGCATCGTGCGCTCCTCCTATTTGATCGGACGGGACGGGATCATCCGCAGGGCGATGACCCGGGTCAAGCCCGACCAAAATGCCGCAGAGATGCTGGCCCTTCTGGATGGGGAAGACTGATGGCGCGGGGCTGTCCGGCCGCCCCGGCGCTGCACTGTGTCCGCACAATCGGGCGGGAGATTCCGTCATGAGCGCCGGCATGCGGATCATCATCTCACCGGCCAAGCGGATGCGGGAGGAGGATACCCTTCCCTGCGAGGGAGCCCCCCATTTTCTCCCGCAGGCCGAGCAGCTTTTTCAGGCGATGCGCGCCCTTTCCCGAAACGAACTGCAGGCCCTGTGGAACTGCGGGGACGCCATTGCCGACCAGAATGTGCGGCGGCTGCACGCCCGATCCCCCCGCGACGGCACCACCCCCGCGCTGCTGGCCTATGAGGGGATTCAGTACCGGTATATGGCCCCCGGTGTCTTCACCGCAGAGCAGTTTCGGTATGTCCAGCGGCATCTGCGGATCCTCTCCGGCCTTTACGGGGTTTTGCGCCCGTTTGACGGGGTCATCCCCTACCGGCTAGAGATGCAGGCACGGCTGCGTACCCAAAAAGCAGCGGATCTCTACGGCTTCTGGGGCAGTCAGATTGCCGACCTTCTCTGGGCCGAAACCGATTGTATCGTCAATCTGGCCTCCAAAGAATACAGCCTGTGTGTCTCCCGCTTTGTTCCGCCGGGCGCCCGGTTTATCACCTGCATCTTCGGACAGCAGCACAACGGGAAAATCATCGAAAAGGGCACCTTGTGCAAAATGGCCCGCGGTGAGATGGTCCGGTACCTGGCTGAGACAGAGGCCGAAGATCCCCGCTCCATGCGAAATTTTTCCCGGTTGGGTTATTCGTTCGATCCAGTCCGGTCGGATGAATCCAACTATGTCTTTGTCGCCGGTCCGCCCTCCCGGACCGGGGCAAAAAAACGCTGAACAAAAAGGCGGAGATCCCCCGGATCCCCGCCTTTTGGTCTGTTGCAAGCGTATCAGACAAAGCGATAGGCAGTAACAATCGGCTCTCTGCCGTCCACCTGATCGTGGTAATACTCATATTCGCACACCCCGAGATAGGAGCCCGAGATGTTGTAGATGTTGCGGTAGCCCCGGTTGGCCAGCGCCACATAGGCGTTATAGCTCCGCTGGCTGGAACGGCAGGAGAGATACACCGGACGGTCGCGGGGAATTTCGTCCAGGCGATCCCGGATCTCAGAGAGGGGAATATTGACGGCATTACGCAGATGCCCCTGTTCATATTCGTCCTTCTCCCGCACATCAATGATCAGCGCTCCGCTCTCAACCAGCTCGCGCACCTTGGTGACCGGCACCTGACGCAGCCGTCCGCTCAGCAGATTGAGGCCCACCAGCGCAGCCTGGTTGACCGCATCCCGCGCGGTACCGAACAGCGGGGCATAGCAAAGCTCCAGCTCCTTGAGGTCCTCGAGCGTGCCATTCATCGTGATCATCGCGGCAATCACATCGATCCGCTTATCCACATTGCCTCTTCCAATCGCCTGTGCGCCAAGAATCCGCCCCGTCGGATCCTCATAGAGCAGTTTGAAATGCAGCGGTGCGCTGTCCGGCATCAGACCGACCTTGTCCTTGGGAATGATGTAGACAAAACCATAGGGGATTCCGGCCGCCGTCGCGAGCTTCTCATTAAGGCCGGTGGACGCCGCGTTGAGCTCAAAGATTCGGACCACCGAGGAGCCAATCACACCACAATTGTGGTGGCTCATTCCGTTGATATGATCGGCAGCGGCACGGGCCTGCCGCTGCGCCGGACCTGCCAGCGCCAGACGGCCCGCTTTATGGGTCAGCCGGTGGTAGACCTCAATCGCATCGCCGACCGCATAAATGGACGGATCGCTGGTCTGGTAGTTGTGGTTGACCCGGATCGCCCCGGTTGTGCCCAGCTCCAGGCCGGCCTGCTTGGCCAGAGTGGTCTCGGGAGCCACCCCTATCGCCATGACGACCGCCTGCGCCTCCACCGTCTTCCCCGAGGCGAGCAGAATCTGCTTCTCTTCGATCTCCCGGACCCCGTCGCCCAGAATCAGCCGGACGCCATTGCGGATCATCTCCCGGTGCAGCAGCTGCACCATATCCTCATCAAACGGCGCCATAATCTGATCCGCCGCCTCGATCAGTGTGACCTTCTTTCCGGCGTGCGCCAGGTTTTCCGCCACTTCCACCCCGATGAAGCCGCCGCCGACCACGGCAACCTCCGAGACGTCCTCCCGATCGGTATAGCTACGCAGCGCCACTACGTCCGGAACGTTGCGGACGGTAAAGACATGAGGGCTGTCGATCCCCTTGATCGAGCGGGGCAGAATGGGATTGGCGCCCGGGGAGAGGACCAGAATGTCATACGCCTCCTGGTAGTGTTTTCCCGTCGTCCCGTCGCAGACCTCCACCGTTTTGTTCTCCCGGTCGATGGACAGAACTTCGTTGTTGACCCGCACCTCCACGCCATACTGCTTTTGGAAACGTTCGGGCTTGATCATGACCAGCGCGTCGCTGCTCTTGACCATACCACTGAGATAATAGGGCAGAGAGCAGTTGGAAAAGGAGGTGTGCGGCCCCTTTTCAAACAAAATAATCTCCGCCTGGGCATCAAGCCGTCTGGCACGCGCCGCCACGGACGCACCACCGGCAACCCCTCCAACGATCAAAATTCGCATGATCCGATCCTCCTTCATTGCTCGATGTGGTCGATGTCCCCACATAATCATGTATCATGCATTATATTTTATTTCCCGGGCGAAGTCAAGCCCAACTCGCTATTCTGCATCGATCGAACCGCATCACAAAGGGAACCGGCACAGACAAAATTTATGAATGATCTGGCAAATGCCGGAAGGGAAATCCTATAATCCCGGGAATCAATATTGACTTTTTGTGTCCAACACATTAAAATATTTCCATTATACCGGTTTAAACTGCTGTTTATGAAAAGAACAGAGTTATTCCGATACATACAAATCACAGGACGGAGGCTTGTTGACGTGCCCTCATCTGGAAACGGAAGTGTAAGCTATCGGGTATATGAAATGCTTCGCAAAAAGATCCTGTCCACCGAGTTCAAGCCCGGAGAACGAATGGTGGAAGCAAAGATCGCGAAGGCGTTCGGGGTCAGCATCACCCCAGTTCGAGAGGCATTCTCAGTTCTGGTCAAACAGGGACTGCTGACAACATTTCCATACTGTGGTACCTATGTGACCATTTTGTCCTACGAGGACGCCTGTGAACTGATTGTCGTGAGAAAGGCCATTGAAACCACCGCTGCCCAACTCGCTTTCAGCCGCCTGAAGCCGGAGGATGCCGATTATCTGGAAAATCTCTGCCTCCTCGCGGACAATCAAAGCGCGGCCGGCGAATATCTCGCCAGCATCGAATGCGATGTACAGTTTCATGAACTGTTTTTTCAGCGGGCAAACAACACGCTGCTTCGCGAAATGTGGGATATCACCAAGAGCCGGGTCGCCTTCTTTCAAAGCATCACCCGCCCGGACTGCCAGGCGGCCATCCCCCTGCTGCGCCATCGCCACCAGGCAATCGTCGATGCCGTGCGGAAGATGGACCTTTCTGCCCTATGCGACGCCATCGGCGACCATCTGGATATCACGATCCGGCGGGCCCAGCTTCCACACAGCGATCAGATTGTGTATCGGTAATTCCCGATTTTCCGGTCCATTGGCACGTTTTCCCGTCAGGGAAGGCGTGCCTGCTTTTTCGAATAAATTTGGATTGTTTGACCGATCGATCCTCTCATAAATTGTTAAAAACGATGGTTTTGAACAAAAATCTTGCTTTCTGCTATATAATGCATTATTATGATAATGCATTATGTTTGCGAAACCACAGTTTCAGAGAGGAGTATCATTCATGCGTACCAAAGAAGAGCTCTGTGCCGATCTGAGGAATTTTCTCGGCTTGAGGTCCTACCTGATCGCCGTCCGCATGCTGCGGAAAGAGGAAGAAGTCCCGCAGGATGCCATACAGCCCCTTCGCGATATGGGGCGCCATCTGTCGATGTGCCAGCTGTTCAGCCTGGTCCGCCGGCAGGGTCAGAAGATGGTCATGCTTCACAAGGACAACTGGTGTGTGGAACCGGTCATCGGTTTCGGCTATACCGAAGTGCCTGAGTATTTCCTGACAGGAGCCAACCGCTATCCCGAGTCGGCCAGTTCGCTGGAGGCCGGAGCCAAGTGGGCCAAACACCTCCCCAAACTGGAGCCCGGAATCTATCAGGGCCTTCTGGCTGCACCGTGGGATACCTGCGATTTCGAACCGGATGTTGTTCTGATGTACTGTGATCCGGCTCAGCTCACCCACCTGCTGATTTCGGTCAACTGGATCGACGGCAGCGATGTCTACAGCCAGCTGAGCGGCCATTCGGCCTGTGTCTATTCGGTCGTTCCCGCCATGCTCAAGCATGACTTCTACATCAGCGTTCCCTGCATCGGCGACCGCAAGCACGGTGTCGCCCAGGAAAATGAGATGATCTTCACCTTCCCGCCGGAAAAAGCGGAGGCCCTGGTGGACGGGCTGTGCAAGACCGCCAAGACCCAGGTCGGCTTCCCGATCAAATATGATGTCTCTCCCGAGTATCAGCTGCTTCCCGCCTACAAGAAGATTGGCGCTATGCTCGGCATCGACTATTGAGAATCTCCAAGGGGGGTAATGTTCATGAAACAGCACGACTTTGACCAACCGATCCAACGCCGGGGCACTGACGCCAGAAAGTATGCGCCCAGTGAATGTCCGGCCGACGTCATCCCGATGTGGATCGCCGACACCGACTTTTCCTGTCCTGAAGAACTGATCACCGCCATGCTCGACCGGGTCAAGCAGGGACATTTTGGATATCCCTTCAACGACATCGAGTTCTGCAAGGCGGTCGCGAAGTGGCAGGCCGAGCGGTTCGGCTGGAACTGTACTCCGGAGATGGTGGAATTCGCGCCCGGGGCGGTTGTCCCGCTGGTTTACGGGATGCGGGTTTTCTCCTCCCCTGGCGACAAGGTTCTGCTGCAGACCCCTGCCTACCACCCGCTCTTCCAGCTGATCGAAAACAACGGGCGCCGCATCGCCCGCAACCCCCTCATCCTCCGCAACGGCCGTTATGAAATCGACTTTGAGGACCTGGAGAAGAAGCTGTCCGATGTTCGAACCAAGGTCATGATTCTCTGCAATCCTCAGAATCCGACCGGGCGGGTCTTCACCCGGGACGAGCTGCAGCGGATCGGAGAACTGTGCCTGAAGTATCACGTCTTTGTCCTTTCGGACGAGATTCACAGCGATGTCGTTTATTCCGGCCACAAGCATATTCCCTTCGCCGCTGTCGACCCCCGGTTCGGTGACATCTGCTGCATCTCGATCAACCCGAGCAAGACCTTTAACACCGCAGGGTTGCGGACTGCCGCTTTCATCTGCCCGAATCCGCACAACAAGGCGATGATCCTGGAGGAGCGGCTTAACAACAAGGCATTCGGCCGTCCCATCTTCGGCCAGCTCGCTATGAAGGTCCTCTACAACGAATGCGGTTACTATGCCGATCAGTTTGTTGCCTATGTGGAGGAAAATGTCAAGGTGTTCCGCGAAGGCCTGCTCGGAGCCAAGGGGTTGCACCTGATTGAGCCGGAGGGTACCTACCTTCTTTGGGTTGATTGCCGGGAGCTGGGAATGCCGCACGAAGAGCTGATGCGCTTCTTCCGGGAGAAGGTAAAGGTCCTGCCCAACGAAGGCAGCACCTTTGGCTACGAAGGGGAAGGCTTCCTGCGCTTCAACGTTGCCTGTCCGAGATCGACCGTTCTGGAAGCAGTCAAACGGATCCAGCAAGCCACAAGAGCATAAACGGAGGTGCTACTCATGGGAGAAACCAAAAAAAGTCCCGCTTCGCTTTTGT
The DNA here is from genome assembly GCA_949285275.1 of uncultured Oscillospiraceae bacterium. Taxonomy (GTDB): domain Bacteria; phylum Bacillota; class Clostridia; order Oscillospirales; family Ruminococcaceae; genus Yanshouia. The sequence continues at coordinate 9,416 of CASEBP010000072.1, forward strand.
CCAAGGCAATTTTTATCCTGTCGCTGTTCTATGTTCTCTTCCACATCTACACCGCCGCCTTCGGTGTAGTTTCCGGCGTCGGCCAGAAGGCCCTTCACATCGGCATCATCATGGTAATCTATTACCTGCGTGAATTTGTCAAACCCGACCGCAGCCAGCTGGCCCGCGCATGGGACCTGATCGCCTGCATCGGCGTCACCGCCAGCATCGCCTACCTCATCAAGATTGACGCCACCTATGCCCTGCGTGCAGGCATCACCTACACCAGCGACGTCATCTTCGGCCTCATCCTCATCATCACGCTGCTTGATTGCACCCGCCGGATTGTGGGCACCTCGCTGTGCATCGTCATCAGCGCCTTCATCCTCTATGCCTTTACCGGCCAGTACCTGCCCTCCTTCCTGAAGTACGGCGGCATGAGCCTCAAGCGGTTCATCAGTGTCATGTACCTGGGAACGGACGGCATCTTCGGTACCGCGCTTTATTCCTCGGCCGCCTTCATCGTGCTGTTCATTATCCTCGGCGCGGTGATGCAGGAAACCGGCGTCGGCGCCTTCTTCACCGACCTGGCGACCCTCGGCTTCGGCAAATACTGCGGCGGCCCGGCAAAGGTTGCGGTCGTTGCCTCCGGTTTCTTCGGCTCGATCAGTGGCTCGGCCATCGCCAACGTCATTTCGACCGGTACCTTCACCATCCCGATGATGAAGGAGGTCGGCTTTGATAAGGATTATGCCGGCGCGGTGGAGGCCGCCGCTTCAACCGGCGGACAGTTCATGCCGCCGGTTATGGGCGCGACCGCCTTCCTGATCGCGGAAATCCTCAACATCTCCTATTACGAGATTGTCAAGGCCGCTGCGATCCCCGCCATTCTGTATTATGTCGGCATTCTTTTCACCGTCCACCTCAACGCAAAGAAAAACAACCTCAAGGGAATCGATCCCGAGAAGATGCCCAATAAGAAGGCTGTGCTGAGCAAGGTGTATCTTGCCCTCCCGCTCATCGCGCTGCTGGTCATGATGGGCTACTTCCGTATGACCGTCTCCCGCGCCGGCCTCTACACCATCGCAATGACCATCCTGCTGGTCGAGCTCAGCTCTGACACCCGGATTACCTGGGATTCCTTCCAGCGGATCATTCACGGCTCGATCAACGGCGTTCTTCCGGTTGCGGTCGCTTGCGCCGCGGTCGGCATCATCACCGGCGTCGTTATGGCCACCGGCATCGCGTTCCGGCTGTCCAGCATCCTGCTGGATCTCTCCCACGGCATCACCTGGGTCCTGCTCGTCCTGACAATGGTCGCCTCGCTGATCATGGGCATGGGCATGCCGACAACCGCAGCCTACATGGTGTTGGTCGTGCTAGTCGTCCCCGCGCTGGTCGACCTGGGGGTTCAGCCGCTGGCTGCCCACCTGTTCGTCCTCTACTTCGGCGTTATTTCCAACATCACCCCTCCTGTCGCGCTCGCTGCCTACGCTGCAGCCGGCCTCTCCAAAGGCAACCCGAACAAAACCGGCTTTATTGCCTTTAAGCTCGCCCTCTCCGGATTTATCCTTCCGTTCATGTTTGTCTACAACAACGTGCTGATGATGCAGGGCAGCTTCCTGGAGATCCTGCGTTCCTTCTGCAGCGCGCTGCTGGGCGTCTACTGCCTGTCCTGTATGGTGGAGCGGTATTTCGTCCGCTGGAAGGCAAGCATCCCGGAGGCCATTATCCTGATGGCAACTGCTATCCTGCTGATCGATCCGGGCTTGGTGACCGACCTGATCGGCCTCGCCATCGTCATCGTTCTTTATGTTGTGCACACTGCCCTCTCCAAACGCAACTCGGCGGCGGCCAACTGAAGATACAATTTAAAAAGGAGTGTTACTATGAAGAAGTTTCTAAGCGCAGTCCTCGCAGCTGTTCTTGTACTGTCTCTCGCCGCTTGCGGCAGCAGCAGCCAGAGTTCGTCCTCTTCCTCTGCAGCGGCCACCTCGGACGGCTCCGCCTCGAGTGAAACCGCCAAAGTGGAGCCTATGACGGTGCGGATCAGCGCCGGCCCGTCCGGCGGAAACAACTTCATGATCTGCGCGACCTTCGCCGACCTGATCATGAAAGCTTTCCCTGAATACACCGTCTCGGCGGAAATCTCCAACGGCACCGCCCAGAACATTCGCGCTACCGCGGAGAATGAAGCACAGATGTGCATCTCGATGTCCGACGGTGCGATGTACGCCAACGAGGCCGGACGCGAGTACACCGACCTCGAGCCGGGCCAGTTCGCCTATGTTGCCGGCGGTTATCAGACCATCATCCACTTCATGGTCCCTGCCGATTCCACCGTCGAGAGCGTCTATGACCTCAAGGGCGCGAAGATCGCTGCCAGCCAGGGAACTACCTGCCAGTACTACCTGCCCATCGTCCTCGAAGCCTATGGCATGACCGTCGACGACGTGGAGGTTTCCCAGCTTCAGCTCAGCGATATGATGAACGCGGTTAACGACGGCACTGTTGACGCCGCCTTCCACATCACCTCCTACCCGCTGGCTGCGATCTCGGACGTCGCTGCCACCACGGGTATCAAGATCCTCAACATCGACGGCGACGAAGCTGCCTACATCCATGAGAACTATCCCTTCTTCTCCTCGATGGTCATCACCGGCGGTTCCTATCAGGGAGTCGACGAGGATGTCCAGACGGTCGGTACCCTCAACACCCTGATCTGCCGCACCGACCTGGATGAGACCTTCGTTTACAACTTCGTCAAGACCATCATGGAGAGCACCGACACCCTGAGCAGCGTCTACCCGCTGTGCGGCAACTTCAACCTGGAGAACACCCTGGAAGGTGCCGTTATCCCGATTCATCCCGGCGCAGAGAAGTACTACAAGGAAGCAGGAATCCTCTAAATTCTGATAACGATCGGCAATTAGGGGCGCTCAAACCGCCCCTAATTGCCTTCCCGGATCGATTTGTCATGACCTGCGGGGAAAGGCATGCTATTCCGGAACACTCCGGGAACCAGATTCCCCTGTTCGCCAGCTCACACATCGTCTGAAAGGAATGGTTTTAACAATGGAAACGCTGTTCACCAACAAGGCTCCCGCGGCAATTGGGCCGTATTCTCAGGCTTATCGGGTCGGCAACCTCGTATTTACCTCCGGGCAAATCCCTGCTGATCCCGCCGACGGCTCTATCCCCGAGGGGATTGCTGCCCAGGCCGAACAGAGCTGCAAAAACGTCGGCGCCATCCTGGAATCGGCCGGCCTCGGCTTCGACCGCGTCTTCAAGACCACCTGCTTCCTGGCGGATATGGCGGATTTTGCCGCCTTCAATGAGGTGTACGCAAAGTACTTCACCTCCAAGCCCGCCCGGAGCTGCGTCGCCGTTCGTACCCTTCCCAAAAACGTCCTGTGTGAGATCGAAGCGATCGCCGCTGAATAAACGCCATGAAGATCTATCTAATCGACACCTTCACAGACACACTGTTTCAGGGCAGTCCGGCGGTGGTAGCGGTCATGGAGCAGTGGCCTTCCGACCGTGAGCTTCTGCTGCTCGCCCGGGAAAATGCCGTCCCGGAATCGGCTTTCCTGGTCAGGCAGGAGGACCGCTATCATATCCGCTGGTTTACCCACCAGAAGGAAATTTCACTTTGCGGCCATGCGACGCTGGCGGCCGCCTATGTGGTCAACCAGTTCCTTGAGCCAAATTGCCAAACCATCCTGTTTCACTCCCTGGCCGGCGAAATTACGGTGGCCTGCAGGCCCTCCGGACTCTTTGAGATGAGCTTTTCGGCCTTTAACCTGCAGCCGGCCGACTTCTCCGACGCGCTTCGGGAGGTGGTGGGCGTCGCCCCCAAACAGGTCTATCTCGGACGGGATTATCTGCTGGTCTATGACGACGAGCAGACGGTGCGGTCGATCCATCCGAACTGGCGGGAGGGAATGAACTTTGGCGGAAAGCTGATTTCGGTCACGGCCAGGGGGCAGCAGTATGACTGCGTCTCCCGCACCTTTGTTCCGCACAACCGGATGGCGGAGGAGGAGGCGTGCGGATCTGCCCACTGCCATATCATCCCCTACTGGTCCCGGGTAACCGGAAAAAAGAAACTGCGGGCCTTCCAGGCCTCCAGCCGCGGCGGTTTACTCTTCTGCAGCTACGAGGACGGCAAGGTTCTGATTGCAGGCTCATGTGCCCTTTATCTGACAGGTGAAACGGCCGGACCGCTCAGCGGAAAGTAAAACGCCGCCAAAACGGATGCTGCTTCGGTGACGTCGAGTGCCGGCGGGAGGAAACATTCCTATTTTTATTCTTGCACACAAAGAACCGGAATGTTACAATGAAAAGGGAAATCTATAGAATATTTTTGCTTCATTTTTCCTCTCGCTGCGGAGAGAAAAAGAGCCGCTGCCCTTTCTCTCTCCCTCTGTCACAACCACAGCATTACCGCAGGGAAGGAGCGTTTTATGGAATACTATTCGGCTGAGCCCCGCAATGACTCCACGTGGGGAAAAAGTAGCAGTCTGCATGTCTATCAAATGCTCCGCGGGTCGATCCTCACCCAAAAGCTGGCCCCCGGAACCCGTCTGACCGAGACAGCTGTCGCCAAGGATTTGTGTGTCAGCCTCACACCGGTTCGACAGGCGTTTTCCATGCTGGCAACCCAGGGGCTGCTTGCCGTTTTTCCCTATCGGGGCACCTTTGTCACCATTCTCACCAAGGAATATGCCAATGACATCATCAGTATCCGCAAGGTGCTGGAACCGCTGGCCTGTGCTCTGGCATTTGAGCATCTGACCCCCGCCGATGCCGATTACCTGTACCTCCAGTGCGAAATGGCGGACATCAAGGCAAAAAGCGGAAATATCCTGGCCAGCATCGACTATGATATCCGTTTCCATGAGTTTTTCTTTGAAAAGTCGAACAACGCCCTGCTGCTCCAGGTGTGGGATACGATGAAAAACCGGGTCGCCTTCTTTCAGGCGGGAACCAAGCATATCATCACATCCAAGGTCCCCCTGCTGGTCAATCGCCACGGGGAAATGATCCGGGCGGTGCGGCAGATGGATCGGGAAGCCCTGCTTGCCGCGATGATTGCCCATCTCGAAATAACGATGTGCAACGCCAAGCTGCCGTCTGCCAGAGAGATTTCCTACCTGTAGCCGTTTAGGGCCGGCGATTCGTTCCATTTTTGATTCGATAAGGAGAACCAGCATACCATGTTTACCTGTGCCCAATGCGCCATTATGGCCTGCCGTTCCGGCGAGCTGGACAAGATGCCGAAAAACTGCCCCATGCTCGACCAGGAGTTCTTTGACAACATTCTCGACGAATATTTCAAGCCCGAAAACCACGATTTCTTCCTCACCAGCACCGCGGTCGAATACCTGGGTTACTGCCGTTGGCCGCGTCTGCGGGAGGTCGCTGAATTTGCCAAGCGGATGGGCTATACCCGCCTGGGCATCGCCTTCTGCGCCGGGCTGAAAAAGGAGGCTTCCATCGTCGACCGCCTGCTGCGGCAGCAGGGCTTTGAGGTCCATTCGGTCATCTGCAAGACCGGCGGCATCCTTAAAACCAAAGTGGGATATCCGGCGGAAATGTTTGTCCGGCCCGGTACCCATGAGTCGATGTGTAACCCGATTGCCCAGGCCCGCCTGCTCAACCAGGCCAACACCCAGCTCAACATCTGCCTGGGCCTGTGCGTAGGGCATGACTCCCTCTTTTACAAGTATTCCGACGCACCGGTGACAACCCTGGTCGCCAAGGACCGGGTAACCGGACATAACCCCGTCGCAGCCATCTACTGCGCCGACGGGTATTTCAAGGAGCGCGCAGTCATCGAAGAGAAATAGCTGCTCCTCACCCATCATGTAAGAAAGGATGCATATCAAATGGCACTGACGAGAAATCAGCTCGATTTTCAGAAAAAGCTTCAGCAGCAGATGGAACATGACGGATTTGATGCCCTTCTGCTCTCCTCGGCCGAATCGATGTTCTTTGCCTCCGGCTTCGGCAGCCGCAGCGTTTACAACAACGGCCAGGTGGGCAATACCCTGGTGGTCGTTCCCCGCGACGGCAAATGCACCGTCATCTGCAGCCAGTTTGAATCCCAGTCGGTCACCCTCGAGTGCCCCGATGTCAACGTTGTGACCTATCCGATCTGGCTTTACATCGCCGATTTCCCCGACGAGGGCCAGAAGCCGACCCAGCCCGATCCCAACAAGGTGCTCAAGCTCGCCGTTGAGGTCATCACCGGTTCCGGTCGGGAGATCAAAAAGCTCGGTATCGAAAACGCAACCCTCTCCTATCCCAAGTATGAGTATCTGGCGGGGGTCTTCGGCCGGGAGAGCCTGGCTGACTGCAACAGCCTGCTGATTGAGGCCAGAAAGTTCAAGACGCCGTGGGAAATCGAGGTCATCCGGGAAAACACCGTCATGTCCGAACGGCAGATGCGGATGACCGCCGCTTCCATCGAGGTCGGCATGACCGAAGAGGATATCATGCAGTACTTCTGCCTGTATGGCCACATGCAGTCGAAGGAGGTTCACGGCATCCGGCAGGCGCACACCTACAGCGAATACTACTCGACCGCCTATGTCCCCCGCTCCCATCCGCTCAAGAACGGCGATATCGTCCGGCTGGATGGCGGCGTGATGCGTAAGGGGTATATCGCCGATCTGGGCCGTACCTTCGTCGTCGGCGACCGGCTGGATCCCGAGTGCAAAAAGATCTATGACCTGATGTATGGCGCCTACGCCCTGGGACTTTCGATGATCGGCCCCGGCGTCAAGTGCGCGGATGTCTTCAACGCCATGATGGATCTGGTGCAGAAGGAGATCCCCGCTTTCAAGCGCGGCCACTTCGGCCATTCGCTGAGTCCCCTGAGAGGCGAGGATTATCCCTTCATCTCCAACTCCAACCCCGGCACCTTTGAGCCCGGAATGATCTTCTGCATCGAAGCGCCCTATTACAGCTCCAAGCTCGGCAGCTACAACGTCGAGGATACCCTCCTCATCACCGAAAACGGCTATGAGCTGTTCACCAACGCCAACAAGGAGCTGTTCTGGCGGTAAAGTACCCTGGCTTTCTCCTCCCACAGATGCGGCCAGCCCCATTGGGGCTGGCCGTGTTTTTTCGCCTTAACCTGCGCTGCGGGGCTCACCGTGCTCTCTTGTCAAACGCGGGGTTAAACGCGTAGAAATTCTTCGAGTCGAGCTGCTCGGTGACCAGCCGCAGCCCCTCGCCGAAGCGCTGATAATGGACGATCTCCCGTTCGCGCAAAAAGATAATCGGGTCCCGGACATCGGGGTCATCGACAAGACGAAGGATATTGTCGTAGGTGGTACGGGCTTTCTGCTCGGCGGCGAGGTCCTCCGACAGATCGGTGACCGGATCCCCCTTCGACTGAAAATATGCGGCGGTGAAGGGATCTCCGGCCGCCGAGGCGGGGTATACTGCGGCGGTGTGATCGACATAGTAGCTCTGGAAGCCCTGTGCCATGATCTCCTCGGGGGTCAGGTTGCGGGTCAGCTGGTAAACGATCGCCGAAATCATCTCCAGGTGGGCCAGTTCCTCGGTACCGATATCGGTCAGCAGGCCGGCGACACGGCGGTCGGTCATCGTGTAGCGCTGAGACAGATAGCGCAGCGATGCGCCAAGTTCCCCGTCCGGCCCGCCGTACTGGCTGAGAATCACCTGGGCGATCTTGGGATTGGGGGTAGTGATTTTGACTGGATACTGCAGCCGCTTCTCATAATTCCACATAACCTACACCTCCCACGGCCACGGCGTCTCGACCCAGCCCCATCCCGAGGCCGGATCCACATCGCTGACACAGACCGGCCCGACCTGCTGCTGGTACGCCGCCTTGGCCTGCTGATACCGGGCCTTCGCGTCGGAAAAATAGGAGAGTGCCCCCGGATCATCGGGGTGAGTATCCAAAAACAGGGCCAGATCCACAACGGTGAAGCCGGCCTGAGCCAGCTGCGCCTGCGCCGACTGCATCGCCGCATCGGTCATTCGTTTCTCCATCGTCAGGCCCTCCCCGCAGCCAGGAACGGCAGGTCCAGTTCGGGGAAGATGGTCCCCCTCGCCAGCGCCTGCGCCGGTTCATAGGGCTGTGACCAGCCCTGCATCAGGACATAGGACATCGCCAGAGACATGTTGCAGAGACAGGCCTCCCGGGCATTTTCGTTCGACGGGGCACGCTGCACCGGAACCGCTGCGGACGCCTGCGCCGCAACGGCGGACGGCCGCGCCGGCGCCATCCTCGGGGCATAAAAGTTCACGCATGAAAACTCCCTTCTGTACTGCCGCCGGTTTCGCGGCGGCGGTGTTCTCGATGCATCCTATGCCGGGAAAATTCAGCCGGTTCAGGGCGCCAGCGGCTGTTGGTCCTCGTTTTTTTGCAAATCTGGCCAGACGGCAGTGATTGCCCCTCTTTCGGTCAAAAGCGGCCGCTTTGGAAAAAAGAAGGGCGGACCCGTTTGACGGGTCCGCCCGAATCTGCGGTGCGCCGGTCACTCGGCAGGATCGAGGGCGCGGTCGGCGACAATGTAATAGCCCCCCTCTGAAAGGGTCAGCTGGAGATAGCCGTGTTCGCTGATCTGATAGGGAAGATCCTCCGCTGCACGGTACCGGTTGGTCTCGGGATCATAATGGTAGAAGATGAGGCGGTCGGTCAGCAGCCCGACCAGATCGGCCGAAAGCATCGCCTGGACCGGCGCGCCGAACTCTCCCCGGTGGTACAGCCGCACCACCCGGACGGGGTTGGCAAAGTGCTGGTCAAAGATGGCCTGCACCCTGGTATCGTCCGGATAAGCTCCCAGACGCAGCGGCACAGTACAACCGGCCGGGTCGAAGGAAATCCGCCCGAGCAAACGATTATTCTGAATGGTATCAGCCGCCACCCACGGCCGGATGGAGATGCCGGTGCGCTGTGAAACCTCCTGTGCGGCTTCAAGAATTGCGTCGCGGGCCTCCGGCAGCAGATCGGTGTAATTGACCAGCCGGACCGGTGCGACCGTCTCACTCATCCCCTGGGACGCCGCAGCAGCTGCCGCCTCCTCGAACGCCGCAACAGCCAGCTCGCGTGCCTCCTCGCCGCCGAGCGGCCGAAGCGCCTGCATCCCCGAAGGGGTGACGGGCAGGAGAGAGGCTGGACCTTCGCCGGCTTCACTGCCGATGTCAGCGGTAAAGGCCTTGATGCACAGGACGGCAGGGTAGTCGGTCTGGGAGAGATCGATCCAGCTCTGTCCCATCCGGATCACACTGCGGCTGGGAAGGGGCTTGGTATCGGCATAGCCGTCCACCGCCCGCTCAACAAAGAAGTGCAGCGGTTCACTGCCTGAAAGGGTGACCACCACTGCGAAGCGCTGCTCGGCGCTCAGTTCAACCGGGCGGTCCAGCCGGATGGTATGATATCCCGCATAGCGGATCATCTGGGTCTGTCCCCGGCCAAGGCAGGGGGTCCCGGTGGTGGGATCGGCGTCGTGGGCGAAATCGGTGTAGATCTGGATGGTCGCCGTAACCTCATGGTCGGCGGTGTAAAAGCCCACCGACTCGAGCTGTTCCTCTCCGGTGGCAACAAACAGATTGGCCATCGCAATGGTGCTTCCCCCCCGAAACAGGGCAGTGGCACCCAACGCATCATACTGATAGTTGTGGTCGTATGCCGCCGGTTCCAGCGTGAAGACAGCGGTGTCAGAAAGGCCCGCACTGTAGTAGGAGACCCACAACAGCGACGGTTCCTCCTGATCGGCGCTGCAGACCAGCCAGCCGCCCGGACCAGGCGGAAGCGGCCGGTCATCCGCAGCAAAGTAGGAGGCGGGAAGGTCGTCATTCCAGCCGACAACCAACATCATCCGTTCCTCCGGCTGATCGGACAGCTCGGCCAGATAGTAGGCCTCGCCGCTGTCAAGCAGCCGTCCTGTCTGTCCCTGTGTATCGGAACGAAGGCGCAGCACCGGAAGAAGCCCCTCAAGCAGCGCCCGCTTGACCGCCCTTCCATCCGGCTGCCCATCCGGTCCGTAAAGGGGAAGCAGGCTCATATCCGCCAGCCGATAGGAATCCGAAAACCGGTACTCCCCCGGGATCGAGGCAAAGTCTTCATATTCGGTGTACAGCAGATTCCCCGTCACAGCGGCAGGATCAAACATCCAGGGCGCAGGATCGGGCGCCGTGGCGGCATACTGCGGACCGCTGCCGCGGGCAAGGGCGGCCGCCGCGATAAAATAGTTTCCGGCGGTCAAAAACCGGCCGGCCGGATCCTGCTGCGGCAGCAGATAGGCCGCCTGCCCGGTGACATCGGCCGGATCGGCGGAATTGGACCCGGCTTCATAGGCAAAATAGGCCAGATGCCGCGACGAAAACCCCGCTTCAAGCAGCGGATCGTCAGGGAGATTCTCTCCCGAAAACAGCGACGCTTCGGCCGATCGCAGCACCGCGGATGCCCATCCGGTATTCCAGCGCCCGGTGTGTGCCGGCAGAAGCGCTATCTCCTCCTGCGTCAGCTGATACTGGCGCGGATAGCTCCGCTCGGCGGCCTGGGAAGGCGCAGCGGTCAGCAGATAATCGGTCTCAAATGGGGTAGCACGATAGCCGTCCCGCTGCGGCTCGGACGGCGCGGCAAAAGCGGCCGGCGCCATCGTCAGCAAGAGCACCCCTGTCAAAAGCAGCGAGGCGGCGCGTTGAACTGCCAGTTTCATCTTCGTTTCCCTCCTGCGTCCTTCACGGACGCGGTTTCAATCCATTCCGGCCCTATTATATCACATCCGTTCCCCTTGCAAAAGCCCCGAAAATAGCGCATAATAAATCCATCAAATACCAAAGCCGGAGGGGAAAACCGATGCAAAAAAAGATTCATCGCCGCCTGCTCTCCGACCTGGGCGCCGTCGTTCTCGACAAGCCGTTTCTCCAGCTCTCTGGGCTTTCCCGCCGGGAGGTTCAGACGCTGCTACGCAGCGAAGAGCTCGCCGCCGCCCTTGACGGTCTTTTTCCGATCGATGCCCGGATCAGCTGTGACCGGGTGCTCACCTGCTGCCGGACACCGCTTGAATCGCTGTCTGACGAGCCGTCCGAAGGGTGGCTTTCCTTCTCCTACCGCTACGCTGTCAACCTGCTTTTCCCCGATCCCGCCTTCGCGCTGCGCGCCGAACAGTACGGGGCGGGGGCGCATTTCCTGCTTGCAACGCTGCAGGCTGTCTTTGACCTGGAGAGGGAGTGCCTGCCGCACGACCCGCTGATGGACTTCGCCTTTCTCTCTCCCGAAGAGACCCGTACCAGCGACCGGCGGGAGGAATATGGGCGGTTTCTGGAGTGCTTCCGCTCGGAATTTGTCTATGAGCTGATGCGGCTCGGACGGGAGGTCACCCCCTTTCATACCCTCGAGCACATCGCCGGTGTGCACCATGTGGCCATGACCGTTGCGCGCGGGCTCGCCGAGGCCGGTGCTCCGATCGACCTCGCGCTCGTCTCGGGAGCCGCCGCTGTCCACGACATCGGGAAATTCGGCTGCAAGCCGGATGAGCGGGTGCCCTATCTTCACTACTATTACACCGACCGCTGGTGCGCGGCACGCGGACTGCCGGGCATCGGCCACATCGCCGCCAACCATTCCACCTGGGACCTCGAAATCGAGAACCTCTCGGCTGAATCGCTGGTGCTGATCTATGCCGATTTCCGGGTCAAGCAGAGCCGGGCCCGGGACGGGCACGAGATCGCGGAGATCTATCCGCTCGACGAGTCCTTCCAGGTCATCCTCAACAAACTCGACAACGTCGACGAAACCAAACGGCGGCGCTATCGCTTTGTCTACACCAAGCTGCACGATTTTGAGGACTATATGAAGAGCCTCGGGGTGGATACCGCCCTGACCGGCATCGGGCAGAAGGTCCCGGCCCGTCCCAATGTTGCGCTGATGGGAGCCGAAGAGGTGGTCGATGCGCTGACCATGAAGGCGGTCGAACACAACATCGGCATCATGTACCGCCTCGGTCAGGAGCGGCGGTTCGGCAATATCCTCGAAGCCGCCCGCAGCGAAAAGGACTGGAAACGGACCCGCGCCTACCTCAATATATTCGAGGAGTACTTCACTTATATCAGCCCGACCCAGAAGATTCAGACCCTTTCTTTCCTCTATGAGCTGCTGATGCACCGGGAAGGTGACATCCGCCGCCAGTCGGCCAACCTCATCGGCCACATCATCGCCCGCTTTTATTCCATCTACCGCAAGGAGCTGCCCCGCGGGGTTGCCGACCTGAGCGAGCAGACGCCGCTGTCCCTCTGGAGCGAATATCTCGAGCGGATCATCCACCCCGATCACAAGCTCACCGCCCAGCAGAAGAGCTTCATCGGATATACCCTCAAGATCGTCGTCTCCTCGGTGCTCAGCTGCTGCGCCCCGGAGGATGCCCGGCTCTACTTTGATGAGCTGCTGCATTACTACAGCCGTCCCGACCAGGAGGAAGGCCCGGCCTTTGCGCTGCTTGATACGATGCTCTACCTGCCGCTCGACCTCTGCGGCAGCGGGGAGCTGGAGCAGCTGTGCCGGTTCGCGGTGACCTATGCGAAGGACAGCTCCCTGCAGCTTTCGGCCGCTGCGCTGCGTTACCTCAAACGAATCACCGGGGAGCTTCCCGGCGATTCCTCCTGCTGCCGGATGGCCGCTGAGCTGCTGCAGCAGTTTGACTGCAACGGCAATATCACCCTGCTTTTTTTGCAGTGCAAGATCCTGCAGAACCTCGGCCTCGATGCCTCCGCACAGGAGCAGGTGCTTTACGGCCGCGACGTCGTCAGCGACATCTTCCTCGACAACCTCAAGACCGCCACCCCCTGGATTCTCAAGGCAATCAATATCGAGCTGTTGGTTGATCAGGTTGAACACGGCATCCATGACCGGATCCTGCATATCTCCGCCCATCTGTCCAACCTCATCAAGGTCAGTGAGCGGGTAGTGGTACGGCATTCCGCGGGAGATGCGCTGCTCAAGGTTGCGCCGCTGCTCTCCCTCGATCAGCGCAATGAGATCGCGGTCGAACTGGCCAAGGGCCTTGAAGTCGGCGGATATGAGTTTTCCAAATACATCCCGGAATACCTCGGCGAGCTGGCGCTGCTGCTGCATCCCAAAGAGCTTGATGAGCTGATCGACGGCCTCGGCGGGCTGCTCGGCAGTACCGACGACCGAATCGTCTCGGTCGCGCTGCACACCGTCGGTGTGCTGCTGGAATGCTATCCGTCCTATCCCCGCAGGTTCCGGGAGGCAGGGGACGCCTTTGAAGGGCGCCGCCGCCGGCTGCTCGGCATGCTGCTGGATGGCCTGGCCAACTACCGCCCCGAGGTGCGCCAGGAGGCCCTGTCGGTCTTCGGAAAGGTCATCTTCGGTTCAACGCGGCTCTCCCACGAAGAGAAGGCGGGAATCTTCACCCTCAGCTGCAAGAAGCTGCTCTTCCTCATCGAGGAGAATCCCGGCGGCCAGCTGACCTTCTTCTACCGGGCTGCCGCCCTCTCCCATATCTACCGGTTCATCTCGCTGCAGCGGATCGACCACGGTCCCTTCTCCTTTGAGCGGCGGGAACGCATCGCCTTCTTCCCCGGGACCTTCGACCCGTTCACCCTCTCCCACAAGGGGATCGTCCGGGCGATCCGGGACTTGGGCCTCGAGGTCTATCTGGCGGTGGACGAATTCTCCTGGTCCAAAAAGGCTCAGCCCCATCTGATCCGCCGGCAGATCGTCAGCATGTCGGTCGCCGACGAATTCCACGTCCACCTCTTCCCGGACGATATCCCGGTCAACATTGCCAACCCCCGTGACCTGCAGCGGCTCTGCTCGGTCTTTGCGGGGCGTGAGCTGTATATCGCGGTCGGCAGCGATGTGGTGCAGAATGCCTCCTCCTACCGCGAGGAGCCTTCCCCCTGGTCGATCCACCAGATGAACCATATCGTTTTTCGCCGGGCGAGCGGCTTCGACGGAAATACCTCCTGCGAAATCGGAAACCTCTCCTGCATCCGGGGAAAGGTCATCCAGCTCTCGCTGCCGACCCACCTCGAGGAGATCAGCTCGACCCGGATCCGGGAGAATATCGACCTCAACCGCGATATCTCCGCACTGGTCGATCCGGTCGTTCAGGAGTTCATCTATCATAACAGCCTGTACCTGCGCGAGCCGCAGTACAAGCCCACCCTGCGCCCGCAGGACATCCGTTTTGATACGGTTGAGCAGCCTGACCTGGCGCTGCGCGAGGAGCTGGGGCGGCGGTTTTTATCGGAGCGGGGCGAACAGCCGGTTCTGCTGCCCGATAACCCCGGCCTGCTGATGGTCATGCGGGACACCTCCAAAAACCGTCCGCTGGGCTTTGTCCGGTTCCGGCCGGTCTTTTCCAGCGAGCTCTTCGATGTGCTCGGAAGCGCCGCTCTCGCCGACGAGGTCCGTCAGAAGGCTGCCGGACAGATTCTGCTGATCTCCGGCATCTATGCCCGCCGGTCCGAAAAGGGATATGATTTCGAACAGCTGCTTCTCTCTGAGGTGCTTGCCTGGGCGCTGGCCCGGGGCTGCGGCTACGGCATCTGCTACGCCGAGACCGGGGTCCCCGTTTCAGCCCTTTCGCCGGCCGGCGCCGCCGCTCTCGAGCGGCAGGGCTTTGTCCGGGCCGCCCATTCCCGCGAGGGCCGTCCGCTCTTTGTCGTCGATATGACCGCCCCGCTTGTCCTGATCCAGAACCTCGAGACGACCATCAAGGAGCCGTTTTCCTCCAACGACGAGGTGCTTGCGGCGGTTCGCTCCGCCCACCGGCGGCTGCAGACCGCGGCGACCCAGCTTTTCCCGGGAAATCTCGTCCTCTCTCTGAGTTCCCAGATCATCCACCACCGGCTGGTCGAACAGATCACCGCCCTCAATGAGGTGCCCAATCATCCGGTTACCCCCCGACGACTGGGCAAGCTGATGTGCGTACCGTTCGGCAAAATGCTGCGCGGCAAGGCGGTCCCCAACACCGTCACCAAGACGCTCCACACCGATAAGGTCTATACCTCCGACCTGCGCCGTCACACCATCGAGTCCTTCCCTTATTACACCGCCCTGCCCAGCCAGATTGCCACCATCAAGTCCTTTAACCGGCCGGTCATCCTGGTTGACGACCTGGTGCACAGCGGCGACCGGATCCGTGCGCTGCGTCCGCTGCTGCAGCAGGCACAGGTGGAGATCCGCACCGTCCTCGTCGGGCTGCTCTCGGGGCGTGGACGGGATCTGATGCGGGTATACGGCATCCCGGTCGACAGCGTCTATTTCCTGCCGAACCTGCGCTACTGGTTTGTCGAATCGACCCTCTATCCCTTCATCGGCGGCGACACCGTCGAGCGGCAGCGGCAGCCCGTGGCGGGATTGCTGCCAGGTATCAATATGATCTTCCCTTACGCCGCGCCGCAGCTGCCGGCCGAATGCTCCCGGCGGGCCCTCTTTGATTTCTCCTGCTGCTGCATCGAAAATGCCCGTGACCTGCTCACCGTGCTGGAGGAAAAGTATCGGGAACAGTTCTCCCGCAACCTGACCCTCTCCCGGCTGTCCGAGGCGGTAATCCTACCGCTGGCCCCCGACAAGGGCAGCTGTATGTCCTATGATCCCAACCTTGCGGCCTCGGTCTATCTCGAGAACGATCTCGAGATGCTGCGCCGCAGCTATGAAAGACTCTTCTGAACCGTGAAAGGAAGCGATGGATTGATGTTCTGGTATTCGGTCGACGGGGTGCTGTGCGCCTCACAGCGCGAGCTTCCGCTCGCCTCCGCACAGGTCCCCGCCGCGCCTGAAAAAATGGTCTGGCTGTTTGAGCGGGACTGGCAAAAGAGCCGCGCCTCCTTCGCCCCGACCGATCTGCGCCAGCTCTTCGCCGGGGAGGAGGACCTGAAGTTCCTTGACCCCTCCCGTCTGGGGCCGCCCGTGCAGGAGCCGCTGCTGCAGGCGGCACTGGATGCCGGACTGCTGCGGGCGGTCAACTATGCTCATCCCCGCTGGCGGCAGCTGCTGCGCCCCGCCGACCCGCCGTCCAGGCGGCGGGTCAACCTGCTGGCGATTGGCGATGTCGGCAGCACGCTGCTGACCGCACTGGTGCTGCTGGGCAGAGATGTCATCTCGGAGATCGGTATCTGTGATCTCTCGGAGAAGGTCACCGCCCGCTGGGAAATCGAGATGGGCCAGGTCTCGCTACCCTGGGATTACGACGCCTTCCCGCCGGTACACGCTGTACCGCCTGAGCGGCTCTTTGACTGCGACGTTTTTGTCTTTATCGCCTCAAAGGGGATCCCGCCGGTCGGATCAGCGGTCCGCGACGTCCGGATGGCCCAGTTTGAGGCCAATGCCGCCATCGCCCGGCACTACGCCCGCATGGCCCGCGCCGCCGGCTTCGGCGGCCTCTATGCGTCGGTCTCCGACCCGGTTGACCCGCTGGCCAAGACCGTCTTTCTCGAAAGCAACCGGGATGACTCCGGCCGCTTTGACGGCAACGGGCTCTTCCCCGAGCAGATCCAGGGCTATGGGCTGGGCGTGATGAACGCCCGCGCCGCCTACTACGCCAAGCGGGACCCGCGGTTTGCCTCCTTCCTGCGGGAGGGGCGCTCCTTCGGACCGCATGGCGAGGATCTGGTCATCGCCAACTCGATCGAGCATTACGATGACGCCCTCTCGCAGGAGCTGACCCGCCTGACCGTCGGCGCCAACCTGGAGATGCGCGCCCTCGGCTACAAGCCATACGTCGCACCTGCTCTCTCGTCCGGGGCGCTGTCGCTGCTGCTGACACTGCGTGGGCAGTGGCACTGCGGCTCCGTCTTTCTCGGTGGGGTATATCTGGGGGTCAAAAACCGCTTCGGCGCAGCCGGCCTTGAAACCGAGGCCCTGGCGATGCCCGATCCGCTCTTTTCCCGGATCCAGTCGGCGGCCGATCACCTCGCCGCTATCGTGTAGGGGGCGCCGCCATGCGGGATCTCATACTGATCCGCCCCGGGAGTGGGGAGGACGGGCGGCTTTCCCAGACCGTCTCCTTTGCACTGGGCCCCCAATGTCCTGCCCAGGCCATCTCCACCGCTGAAGCCTTCGAGAAAGCCGCCGGTGCAGGGGAGCTGCGCGGCCGCCGGATCCTGTTTGCCGTCGCCCTTGGGGAGGCGGGAATCAACCTGGAATGGTGCCGGATGCTGGCCTGTCTGCGTACCCGCCCGGACTGCCTGGACGGTTCGATCGGTGCGGTGATCGTCGACGGCCCCGGGGAGCTCTATACCAAATCCACCGCGAAGGAGCTGGTCTTTTCCGCCAACCAGGCGGGCTGCGCCTTCATCGGGCAACCGCTCGTCGAGGCGACCGGCAGCCTGGCCAACTTCACCGTCCAGGCCCGGCTGCTCGCCACCGGCCTACCGGAGGCCTACCGCAGCGCGGCTGCCTCGCTGGTGGGGCGGCTGCGGGAATTCTCGTTTGCGCCGCACACCGCTCCCCGCCTGCTTGCATTACACGCCTCCAGTCACCGCACCTCCAATACGATGGCCCTGTGGGAACGGGTACGGGAGCAGCTCGGCGGCATCGAGACCACCGAGATCGGGCTGCGAAACGGCACCCTCTCCGACTGCTCCGGCTGCCCCTATACCGCCTGCCTGCATTTCGGGGAACGGGGCGGCTGCTTCTACGGCGGGGTAATGGTCGAGGAGGTCTATCCCGCGCTGCGCCGGGCTGACGCGGTGCTTTTCCTCGCGCCGAACTACAATGACGCCCTCTCCGCCAACCTCACTGCCTGTATCAACCGGCTGACCGCGCTGTTCCGGACCACCCGTTTCTACGACAAGGCGGTCTTCGGCATCGTCGTCTCGGGCTATTCGGGCGGGGACATCGTCGCAGGACAGATCATTTCGGCGATGTGTATGAACAAAACCTTCTACCTGCCCCCCCGTTTCGCCCTCATCGAGACAGCCAACGACGCCGGCACCGCTCTGAAGCTGCCCGGTATCGACCAGCGGATCGCCGCTTTTGCCCAAACCATCCGGCACACGCTGCTGCCCGGCCAAAAGGAGGAACCATGAGCAAAATCAGCTGGAAGGGGAGTACACTGCTCGGCCCGCTTCCCCCCGCGCTGGTCACCTGCGGGACGGTGGAGCAGCCCCGGATCCTGACCATTGCCTGGACCGGTATTATCAACACCCAGCCCCCCATGACCTACATTTCGGTTCGGCCGCAGCGGTTTTCCTATCCCGTCATCGAACAAACCGGGGAATTTGCCGTCAACCTGCCGACCGCCGCGCTCGCACGGGCGGTAGATTTCTGCGGGGTCCGCTCGGGGCGAGATACCGACAAGTTCTCTGCCTGCGCGCTGACGGCGGAGCCGGCGTCACAGATCTCGGCCCCGCTGCTCGCCGAAAGCCCCCTGTCCCTCGAGTGTCGGGTCCGGCAGAAACTCGAGCTGGGAAGCCACCACATGTTTCTGGCCGACATCGTCGCCGTTTCGGTCGACCCATCGCTGCTCGATCGATCGGGCAAACTCTGCCTGGAAAAGGCCGGGCTGCTGGCCTTTGCACATGGCAGCTACTATGAGTTGGGCAAACGCCTGGGGACCTTTGGCTTCACCGTGAGAAAAAAGCCGCCCCGCGCTGCTCCCAAACGCCGCTTCGGCCCGAAGCAAACGCCGGAAAAACCGTAGCCGGCCGATCCGGTCCGGCTCTCAACCGATTAAAGGAGGTATCTCTGATGGAAAAAGTTCTTGCTGCAGGCGGCTTCCCGCTTGCGCCGCTCCCCGCTGTGCTGGTATCCTGCGGAACCGTCGAACAACCGCTGGCTCTGACTATTGCA
>CASEBP010000073.1 GCA_949285275.1 uncultured Oscillospiraceae bacterium
CAGTGCTGCTTTGGTGTTGTCGCCGTACCCCATTCCATCGATGATACCGGAGGCGAAAGCAATGACGTTTTTCAAAGCCCCGCCCAGTTCGACCCCCATCAGGTCGTCAGTGGTGTAGATTCGGATGTGGGTGCCGGCGGTCAGCTCCTGTACCTGCTCGGCGGCGGTGCGGCTCGTACTGGCCGCGGCCAGTACGGTGGGGATGCCGCGGGAAAGCTCCTCCGCGTGGGACGGCCCCGACAGCGCAACAAACGGATGGTCGGGGAGCTCCTGGCCGACCGTTTCATGCAGCGGCAGCAGAGTGCCCGGCTCAAGCCCCTTGGAGGTGCAGACTACCGGCCGCCCGGCCGGATAGACCTTTCGCAGTGTCTTCGCTGCTCCCCGCACCCCGATAGTGGGGGTAGCGATGATTGCGAAGTCGCAGTCAGCCGCCGGTGCGGCGTCGTCGACGATCTCGATTGATTCGGGGATCTTGACCCCTTTGAGCAGCGGGACGTTCTCCCGTGCGGTGCGAATGGCGGCATTTTCTTCGGCGCTCCAGCCCCAGAGCCAGACCTGATGCCCCATTTTGTCCAGCGCGACCGCAAGGGCGGTTCCCATGCCGCCCGCTCCCATGATGATCAGCTTTGCCATCGAGCATTCCTCCTGCCCGCCCGAACCACGGGCGTTACTTCTGATTCTGTTTCTTCCACGCAAGATATTCATCGTAGCTCATCATTCGGTCGATACAACCGTCGTCGGTGATCTCGATGATCCGGTTGGCGACCGTCTGGATGAACTGGTGGTCGTGCGACGCGAAGAGCACGACCCCCGGAAAATCGATCAGCCCGTTGTTGACCGCGGTGATCGATTCCAGGTCGAGGTGGTTGGTCGGCTGGTCGAGCAGCAGCACATTCGAGCCGGCGAGCATCATCCGCGAAAGCATGCACCGCACCTTCTCGCCGCCCGAGAGCACCTTGACCGGTTTGTAGACCTCGTCCCCCGAGAAGAGCATCCGTCCGAGAAAGCCCCGCAGATAGCTCTCCGAATCGTCCGAGGAGTACTGCCGAAGCCAGTCGACCAGGTTGAGGTCACAGTCGTTGAAGAAGGCGGTATTGTCCTTTGGAAAGCAGCTGCGGGAGGTCGACAGCCCCCACTTGAAGCTGCCTTCGTCCGGTTCGGCCTGCTCGGTCAGGATCTCGAAGAGGGCGGTGACCGCCTGGTCGTTTTCACACAGAAAGGCGACCTTGTCCTCGCGGTTGAGCCGGAAGCTCAGATGGTTGAGCACCCGTACCCCGTCGACCGTTTTGGTTAGATCATGGACCTCCAGCGTTTCCTTCCCAATCTCCCGGTCGGGCTTGAAGGATACCCACGGGTAGCGCCGGGAGGAGGCGGGAAGCTCCTCGACGGTCAGCTTGTCGAGCAGCTTCTTACGGCTGGTGGCCTGCCGGGATTTGGATTTGTTGGCCGAAAACCGCTCGATGAACCGCTGCAGCTCCTTGATTTTCTCCTCGCTCTTGCGGTTCTGGTCGCGGATCATCCGCTGGATCAGCTGGGAGGATTCATACCAGAAATCGTAGTTGCCGACATACATCTTGATCTGACCGTAATCGACGTCGACGATGTGGGTGCAGACGGCGTTGAGAAAATGCCGGTCGTGCGAGACGACGATGACGGTGCCGGGAAATTCGATCAGAAAGTCCTCGAGCCAGTCGATTGAATCGACGTCGAGATGGTTGGTCGGTTCGTCGAGCAGCACGATCTCCGGCTGGCCGAAGAGAGCCTGCGCGAGCAGTACCTTGACCTTTTCCGGCCCCTGCAGGGTATGCATTTCGGCGGTGTGCAGCGCGGCCGGGATTCCCAGGCCCTGCAGCAGCCGGGCGGCTTCGGTCTCCGCCTCCCAGCCGTTGAGCTCGGCGAATTCCCCCTCCAGCTCGCTGGCCCGCTCGCCGTCCTCGTCGGTGAAGTCCTCCTTGGCGTAGAGCGCCTCCTTCTCCTTCATGATCTGATAGAGGCGCGGATTGCCCATAAAGACGGTGTCCATCACCGGGTAGCTGTCATACTGAAAATGATCCTGTTTGAGCACCGACATCCGCAGTTCGGGCGGAATGGTGATCTCGCCGCGGGTGCTCTCCAGCTCGCCCGAGAGCAGCCGCAGAAAGGTCGATTTACCGGCGCCGTTCGCGCCGATCACCCCGTAGCAGTTGCCGGGGGTAAATTTGAGGTTGACATTGGAAAAAAGCCGGCTGCCTCCGAATTGCAGCTCGAGATCGGTGACTGTGATCAAGGTCAAATACCGCCTTTTCGTTTACTGACACCTTATTATAGCCGAAAAGGGGAGAGGCGGCAAGCCCTTTGTCAAATCCCGGCGCGATACAGCAGAACCCCGGTCAAAAGCCGCATCTTCGACACCGGAATCCATCGCTGTGTCCCCGACAGCCCGGCTCTGAGCGGGGAGAGCCGCAGGCGGCGTCTTCCCTGCTTTGCATCGGCGGCAAAGCAGCGGGTCTGGCCATCGCGGGTGATGAGCAGCACCAGCGCCTGATCCTGCCCCCGGGGCGGCAGTACCGCAGCTGCCTGGCAGGCGGCGGGCGGGATCCCCAAACAGTCGAGACTGAGGACGGCCAGGCGGGCCGCCGAACAGGCTAGAGGATCCCCTGCCTGCAGGGCGGCCAGCAGCGCGAAAATCAGTGCGATGGCTTGCTTCATGCGATTCCCTCCGGTTGCGCGTGCGCGGCGCGCGGTTTTCCAAAATATTATCACATATGTGTTCGTAATGTCAACATATGTGTTCTTTTTCGCCGTCCCAATCCCCTACACTAGAGGGGAAAGGGGGTGCTGCCGATGTCCGCACCGGTGCTGGACGCACGGGCGGTCGGCGAGGGAATCGCGCGGCTGCGAAAGGAAAAGGGGCTGTCCCAGGAGATCGTCAGCGGACTCTCGGACATCGGGAGAACCCACCTGAGCGCCATCGAGCGCGGCGAGCGCAAGCCCACTCTCGAAACTTTTTACCGGATCTGCTGTGCCCTCGATCTGAAGATGAGTGATGCAATGCGGGAGATTGAGCGGCTGCTCTGAGATGGCGGGGCTTGAAACGGCTGGCGGTTGGTGTATAATGGGGGCAGAGAAGGGGGGCGGAACCGATGCAGCGGGTCATGGGACAGATGCGCCGGGCGATTCAGGAGTACCGGATGATCCCGCCCGGTGCACGGGTGGCCGCGGCGGTCAGCGGCGGGAAGGATTCGGTGGCGATGCTCGCCGGCCTCGCCCGGCTGCGAGATATCCTGCCCGGCGGTTTTTCGCTCACAGCGGTGTCGGTTGAGATGGGCTTCCCCGGCGGCAGGGCCGACTGGCAACCGATCCGGGAGCTCTGTGACACGCTGGCGGTCCCCTTTGTCCTGTGGGAGACGCAGATCGGTGAGATCGTCTTCTCTGAACGCCGGGAGAAAAATCCCTGCTCTCTCTGTTCGCGGATGCGGCGCGGCGCGCTGCTTGAGGCGGCTGTCTCGCTGGGTTGTCCGATCCTCGCCCTCGGGCACCACCGGGACGACGCCGCTGAGACGCTGTTGCTCAATCTCACCCGGGAGGGGCGGATCTCCTGCTTTTCACCGGTGACGGTGCTCGAGGACCGCGGCATCACGCTGATCCGGCCGCTCTGCCTGGCTGGAGAGCGGGAGATCGCCCGCGCCGTCAGAACAAGCGGCCTGCCTGCCGTCAAAAGCCGCTGCCCCGCTGACCATACGACTGCCCGTCAACAGGTCAAAGAACTGCTGCGGCAGCTGGACAAACAGGATCCCGGCACCGCCCGGCGGGTCTTCGGCGCGTTGCGCCGGGACCGGCTTTGCGGCTGGTAGCCGGCAGAATCATATCCGGCCGAAGCCGGGAATGCAACCGGAAAGGAGTAATTATTGTGCAGTACCATGACTATCCGTATCCCTCCCAGCGCAGGGTCACCTTTGGAAGGCGGGGGATGGTGGCCACCTCCCAGCAGCTCGCCGCCCAGGCGGGTTTGGATATCCTCAAACAGGGCGGCAATGCCGTCGATGCTGCCATCGCCACCGCTGCCTGCCTGACCATCGTTGAGCCCTGCTCCAACGGTCTGGGCGGCGACGCGTTCGCCCAGGTCTGGACCAAGGAAGGGCATTTCTGTCTCAACTCTACCGGCTGTTGTCCCGCGCTGCTCGACGCGGAAACGGTGCGGGAGGCGGGCTATGCCAAGATGCCGCTGACCGGGTTCTTCCCGCAGACGGTACCGGGAATTCCGGGCGCCTGGGCTGAGCTGTCCCGGCGGTTCGGACGGCTGCCGTTCGAGGCGCTGCTTGCTCCCGCCATCTCCTACGCCGAGGAGGGATTTGCGGTCAGCCCGACCGTCGCCGAGCGCTGGAATGAGGCTGCTGAGTCGACCTACGCTCCCTTCCGGGAGCAGCCGGAGTTTGCTGAGTGGTATCGGGTATTCACCGACGGCGGCCGTGCGCCGCGTGCCGGCGAGCTGTGGAAGCTGCCCGATCACGCTGCCACCCTGCGTGAGCTGGCCGCTACCCGCTGCGAATCCTTCTACCGCGGAGGCATCGCCGCCGAGATCGACCAGTACATGAAGCGGGCGGGCGGCTATCTGCGGGCCGATGACCTGGCCGCCTTCACCCCCGAATGGGTTGAGCCGGTTACCACCCGCTATCACGGATACGACGTCTGGGAGTTGCCGCCCAACGGACAGGGGATGATTGCGCTGATGGCGCTCAATATCCTGTCTGGCATCGAGCTGCCCTCCCTTGACGATCCGCGGTGCTGGCACTATCAGATTGAGGCGCTCAAGCTTGCGGCGGTCGATGCCTACCGTTATGTCGCTGATCCGCGGTTCATGCAGGTTTCCCCCGCTGCGCTGCTCGATCCCGCCTATGCTGCCCGGCGCCGCGCGCTGATCGGTGAGCGGGCGATGCTGCCCGAGGCCGGCCTGCCCACCGACGGCGGCACCGTCTACCTTTGCACTGCCGATGAGGAAGGAAATATGGTTTCCTTCATCCAGTCCAATTATAACGGCTTCGGCTCAGGGGTGGTGGTGCCCGGAACCGGCATTGCCATCCACAACCGCGGCAGCGGGTTCTATCTTGACCCCAAGAGTCCCAATTGTCTTGCGCCCGGCAAACGGCCGTTCCATACCATTATTCCCGGCTTCCTGTCCAAGGACGGCCAGCCCGTTGGGCCATTCGGCGTGATGGGCGCCTTCATGCAGCCGCAGGGTCATCTTCAGGTGCTGCTGCAGATGATCGATTACGACCGCAATCCCCAGTCGGCCCTCGATGCCCCGCGTTGGTACTGGACCGGTGACCGCAAGGTCAGTCTGGAACATGGGGTTCCGCTCTGGATCGCACGGGCATTGGCTGACCGCGGCCATCAGGTCACCTATACCCACGACCGTGCCCCGTTTGGCCGCGGCCAGATTATCCGCCGGCTGGACAACGGCGTCTATGCCGCCGGGACCGATCCCCGCGCCGATGGCGCCGCTGTCGCCTGGTAAGATGGCGGGAGTCTATCCGTCCGGGAAGGAAGTGAAGCAATGGTTCGGGATCTCTTGCTGATCGGCGCCGCGGTGGCGGTGCTGATTATCGGACTGATCCTCTACGGCCGGCGAGCCAAGGATCAGACCCCGATGATGAACGGAGGCTGTACGGGGGACTGTTCCCACTGTGCCTCCCGCTGTGAAGAAAAAAAGGATTGATCCTCTGCGCCTCCGCCTGCCGGGCGGGGGCGCTGTTTTTATCCGGAACGGCTTGACAAATTTTTCGGCCGGGGGTATCATACGGGGGTTGGGATATCGCGAAAATGGTGGCAGCTTTTCGTACGATAGCCCCGCGTTATTTTGCCCGTCAATACGGGCGCGCGGGCGCGTATGGCAGCTGCCATAAATTTTCACGCCGCCCGCGTTCATGTTTGGAGGCACCCATGAAAAAAATCTCCGTCCGTTCGCTGACCCGCTGCGCCGTCATTGCAGCGCTCTACGCCGCCGTCTCGATTGCGCTGCTCCCCCTCTCCTTCGGGGTGGTGCAGGCGCGAATCTCCGAGGCGCTCACCCTGCTGCCGGTGCTCACCCCGCTGGCGGTGCCCGGCGTCGCAGTCGGCTGCCTGATCACCAACGCCTATGGCGTTTCCGCCGGGGCCAACATTCTCGGCGCCGCCGACATCCTGCTCGGCACCGCCGCTACCCTTCTTGCCGCCCTGGCTACCCGCGCGATGCGCCGGCTGACCATCGGCGGTCTGGCTGTTCCCGCATCGCTGCCGCCAGTCCTCTTCAACGCCGTCGTCGTTGGGGCGGAGCTGACCTGGGCCGAGTTCAATACGCTGTCCACCCCGATGCTCTGGGTCTATATGCTTCAGGTTGGGCTGGGACAGTTTATCTCCTGCACCATCCTCGGGGTACTGCTGGTCTGGATGCTGCAGAGGGCCGGGCTGGATCGCTCCCTGTTCGGGGAAACCGGCCGCGGCTGATTTCTCCTCCGGTGGGCTGCCGCCGGCAAAGACAAGCGAGGTGCTTTGACCGATGAGCAAACAACGCTGTGCCGTTTCGATTTTGACCGCTGCCGCCCTATGGGGTAGCATCGGGGTATTTCTGCGTGGACTGACCGACCTCGGTCTTTCGTCGATGCAGGCGATGACCTCCCGGACGATCTTTGCTGCGGTGGTACTGTTTGCCGTGCTGTGGGTCCGCGACCGGTCGCTGCTGATCCTCCAACGGCCCGGCGATCTGCGCTATTTCTTCGCTACCGGCATCCTCAGTCTGCTCTTCTTCAACTGGTGCTACTTCGGCGCGATCAAGGCGAGTTCCATGTCGGTCGCCGCGGTGCTGCTTTATACCTCCCCGATCTTTGTCGTGATCCTCTCGGCGCTCTGCTTCGGCGAGAGGATCACCCGCCGCAAGGCCGTTGCCCTTGTGCTGACTTTTGCCGGCTGTACGCTGGTCAGCGGATTGGCCGGCGCTGGTGAGCCGATCAGCCTGACGGCGCTGCTGCTTGGGATTGGCTCCGGCTTTGGCTATTCGCTTTACAGTATCTTCGGCCGCTTTGCACTGCGCCATTACCGTTCACTGACCGTCACTTTCTACACCATCTGCGTAGCGGCTGCCGGCAGCTTTGTCATCACCCTCGCGATCGGTGAGGCGCCGATCCCCGCCGTCCTGTTCGAAAGCGCCCGCGGTGTGGCTCTGATCTTTGGAATGGCGGTCCTCTGCTGCGCGCTGCCCTACCTGCTTTATACCGCTGGACTTTCCGGGGTGCAGACCGGCCATGCTGCGATCATGGCGACCCTCGAGCCGGTTGTCGCCGCGGCACTCGGAATCGGGCTGTTTCACGAGGAGATGACCCCCGTCCGGCTGCTCGGAATGGGGCTGGTGTTGCTGTCTGTGCTGCTGCTCGCCCGGGATGACTGACGAAAAAACCGTCCCTTTGTTCAAAAACTACTTGACATTTCCTCCATCGCTGGCTATAATAATTTATGCTTGTTACGAGCGATGCCGAATTGTGTAAAGGTAGCACGACAGACTCTGACTCTGTTTGTCTGGGTTCGAATCCTAGTTCGGCAACCACCAAAGTCCCGCAGCGGAATGCAGCAGTGTTCCGTGGCGGGGCTTTTTTTGTTGCCGAAATGCGGAAAATAGAAGATGCAGAAAATAAAGGCCGCCCGGGAATTTGGATTCCTGGGCGGTATTTTTGTTGTATCCCTGATGACTTTCCCCGGTCTTCCGGCCGCCGCGGTAACGGGGCGATACCGCGGCGCGGCTGGGGCAGCCGGTTTTTATTGTACCGGAGGATCGCAGACGGAACATGCCGTGTAGCCTTCGGAAACGGCCTCTGCGACGGGCATTTCCTGTGGGCTTTGCATTCCGCTGCAATCGGCGACGCTGTGATACTTTGTGCCGCTGCCGGAAACATAAACCATGACCTCTGTGGAGGAAGGCAGGGAAGCGCCCTCGTCTACGGCTTGGCCCGCAAAAGCACCCGAAGAGGGATCGGAAGCGGTAATCTGCGGCGGAGGCTCCTGATCGGGGATCAGTTTGATCATCGCGTCGATGCCCCACCAGGCAGGAGGAATCAGCAGGAGGACAGAACCGATGATTGCCAATTGGGTGGAAGGCGTCTTTTCCCCCGGAGCAGAAAGGAGCGGCAAAAGGGAGGATAGGGACACCACTGCGCTGAGTATCGCCAAACTGATCCAGATGATGGCGGTGGCAGTTCCGGAAACACCGTCCCCGCCCGCGAAAGCGTGCCGGACAAGCCAGCTGACAGACAAAAAGATGGCGGCGCAAAACAGCCCGTCTGCGGATTCTTTCGGGAAACACCGTATGGACGGGCCTTCTTCGCTCATCCCCGTCTCCGGGGTATCTGAATGCTGATCTGCCTTCTCCGGTTGGGTTTTTGCTTTCGCGGAGAAGGAATTGACGTACGATGGGTCCGTTTCGGAAGTTCCCACACGCCGGGCCGTGCGGTCCTCTGTGCCGACCGATGCCTTTGTGTCCGGTGCGCCGAAAGAGAATCCCAAAGATCGTTTGCCGATATTGAGACGGATGCCTTTTGTCAAACGGACCGAGCGGCGAAAACGGAATCCCATTCTTCTGCCTCCTTAAGCGGATTGGCTGGCCATAAAATGTCGATGAAAGCGTACGGCTATGATGCGGGAAAGAGGCTTCGGGCCAATGGGATCCCCGCTGCACGGCAGAGGAGCCCGTATGGCGCCGAAAGAAGTCCGCCGGATTTCAAGAGGTTGGGATTCATGAGAATGGTTTTAGCCCGGGAAACCCCACCACAACGTGGAAAAATCGGAGCGGCCCTCTGAAGAAAAAGAATAGTATAGCTTTTTATGGGTGTCAAGGATTTCCTGACGCTGGAACGGCCGAATCGTTCCGGCAGCTGTTGCATGCTGCGAAGTTCCGCTTTTGGATCTGAGCGGAAGACTCTGCCCGCTCGGCCTGACAGGACGCTGCAATCAGGGACCCGATGGAAAGAAGACGTCCGGCAGGAGAAAAAATGTCCGTTTGGTTTCACTGAGCGGGAAAATCTGCTATAATGAAAAAAACAGCGCGGCCCGGCGTTTGTTGCCCGCCGCCGGAAAAAAAGGGGAGATGTTTTTATGCAGCAGGGTTGTCATATCTATGCCGATTTCGACCGGCCTGATCCCGCTATTATCGAAGGCTTCCGCGGGATTCCGGCCGCCAATATCGACGACAACATGGGCCGCTGTGCCGCAATCGACGGGGCTATCGCCCGGATTAGCCGCAGCCGTGCGCCGCTGGTTGGGCCCGCCTTCACCGTCCGGGTTCCCGAGGGGGACAACCTGATGTTCCATAAGGCGATGGATATGGCCAAGCCGGGCGACGTCGTTGTTATCGACGCCGGTGGCGGAACGGAGCATGCCATCCTCGGCGAGCTGATGGTCACCTACTGCCGGGTTCGCGGCATCGCCGGTATCGTGGTCGACGGGCTGGTCCGGGACGCCGACGCCATCGCGGAGATGGAAGGTATCACCATCTATGCGCGTGGAGCTACTCCCAACGGCCCCTATAAAAACGGTCCCGGTGAGCTGCGCGGCACCGTCAGCGTCGGCGGGCGGATCGTGCGGCCCGGCGACCTGATCGTCGGAGACGGCGACGGGGTAGTCGTTATTCCCCGGGAGGGCGCCGCTGCTGTCCTGCAGGCCGCGCAGGAGACCGTGAAAAAGGAGGAGGCCATCCTGCAGGGCATTATGCAGGGACAGTACCCCCGCCCGTGGGTTGACGAGAAACTTCGCGAGATCGGCTGCACGGAGGATTGATCTGATACGCTGCGGCCGCAACCCCACCGAACGAAAGGAGAATGCCTGTATGCTGGATCTGTTGATCCGTGACGCCGCTGTCATTCCTGTTGATCCGCAGCACCATTTCTTCTCGCCCGGCTTTGTCGCGGTGCGGGGCCGGGAGATCGCCGCCGTCGGCCCGATGGAGGCGCTCCCCGACGAGCCCGCCCGCCGGGTGATCGACGGCAGTGGACTTGCCGTGCTCCCTGGGCTGATCGATGCTCATGGACATGCGGGGCACTGCCTGATCCGCACCCTTGGGGAACAATCGATCCACTGGATCGCGATGGCCAATGAGATCTATGAGCAGTTCACCGACGACTTCTTCTGGTACGCCGATGGCGCTCTCGCCGCCGCCGAACGGCTCAAGTTCGGGATTACCACCGGCGTTTCGATGATGGGGAGCTCGTCGCGCTGCGACCGGGTTGAACTGCTCGCTGCCCACTTCGACGGGAGCATAAAAACCGGAATCCGTCAGTTTGCCGGACTGGGCTGTTCGGCACCACCCTGGCCGAGAACCGTTCGCCACTGGGAGGGGGATTCCTTCCGGGAATATTCCGTTGTTCCGCAGGACGCTATCACCAACGCCCGCCGTGCGCTTGAACAGTTCAACGGCCGCAACGGCCGTCAGTTCTGCATCGTTGCCCCCTCCACAATGGGCCGCAAGGCCGGAATGAGCGACGACTTTTCCGCCGGAGAGAACCGCGCAATGATCGCCCTGGCCCGGGAGTTTGGGGTTATCCTGCATACCCATGCCTATGGCGGCGACATCGAGTTCCTGTATCAGACTACGCCTGAGGCGCTGGCTCCCGATGTCTCGCTCACCCATTGCACCGGCCTGTCCGAGCGGGAGGTCGCGATCCTCGCTGAGACGGGGGCCTGGGTTTTCCACGGCCCTACCACCCGGTCGGTCATCCGCAAACGCTGCCCGGTCTACGAGCTGCTGCGCGCCGGTGCCCGGATGGCTATCGTCTCGGACGGCACTGCCCCTGACCGCAGCTTTGACCTCTGGCGCGAGATGAAGGTCTTCCAGGTCATTCACCGCGGCCATGAGGGCAATACGATGCTTGCCCCGCCTGGACTGGTCCTCGAGATGTGCACCATCCGCGCCGCCGAAGCGCTCGGACTCGGGGCGGTGACCGGTTCGCTCGAGCCGGGAAAGCGCGCCGACTTGATTACTGTCGATCTGCGCCAGCCCCACCTTGCCCCGGCCGGCCCGATGCTGCTGCAGCGGCTGGTCTATCATGCACAGGGACAGGATGTCCGCGATGTCTGGGTCGACGGCGAACCGGTCATGGAAAACCGCCGGCTGACCTGCTGCGACGAAGGGCGGATTCTCGCCGATGCCGACGCCGCCTTTGCGACGCTGGCCCAGCGGCTCGGCCCCGAGCGGATGGAGCGATTCACCCGCAACGATGGGCTTTATTCCCTCTGCGCGGTCAGCGCGTTCTGACCATTTTACCGAACCGTCAAAGAAGGCGCAGGAATTTTCCTGCGCCTTCTTTTGTGATCCATTTTACCGGGATGCGGCGCGCCGCAGCAGGGTCAGTGAGTTGAGAATGGCAAGGATACTCACCCCGACGTCGGCAAAGACGGCCATCCACATTGTTGCCTGGCCCGCCGCGCCGAGCAGGAGGACTGTCAATTTGATACCGAGGGCAAAAACGATGTTCTGCCGCGCCTTGCCCACCGTGCGCCGGGCGATCCGGATGGCGGCCGGCAGTGCGGTCAGTTTCTCCTGCACCAACACGACGTCGGCCGATTCGATCGCCGTATCGGTTCCCAAGCCCATTGCGATTCCCACGTCCGCTTGAGCAAGGACCGGTGCGTCGTTGATGCCGTCCCCGACAAAGAGGGTCACCCGGCCCTGCTGCCGCAACATCTGCAGCCGTTCCGGCTTATCCTGCGGCAGAAGACCGGCAAAGACGGTGTCGATGCCCAACGCTTCGGCCGTCTCGCGGGCGGGAGGTTCGGCGTCGCCGGTCAGCATTGCAATCCGCTCGATCCCCAGCTGGCGCAGCGCGGCAAGCGCCTCTTTTGCCTCGGGGCGGGGCCGGTCGGCCAGCACAAACGCCCCTGCTGCGCGTCCGTCCACCGCCAGCAGTACGTTGGCGTCAGGCAGTGGGGAGAGATCCACGCCGGACTGCCGCAGCAGCCGCGCTGATCCGCAGAGCAGATGCCGGTCGCCTACCATCAGCGATACCCCCATGCCGGGGTGCTCGGTCAGCGACGTAACCGGCTCGGGCGCGGGCGCCCCTGCGTATTCCCGGATGGCCCGTGCCGCCGGATGGTTGGAATTCTGTTCGGCCGCTGCCGCCAGCGGCAACAGCTGTTCGGCCGAAAAGCCCGGCGCCGTCACAAACTGCGCCACCGCCGGTACCCCAAGGGTCAGGGTGCCGGTCTTGTCGAAGGCCGCACAGTCGGCGCGGGCCAGTGTCTCAAGAAATCGCGTTCCCTTGACCAGTACGCCCGCCCGGGAGGCCGCTCCTACCCCCGCGAAGAAGGTCAGCGGCACCGAGATGACCAGCGCACAGGGGCAGGAGGCCACAAGAAAGACCAGCGCCCGGGAGATCCAGTTCGAGAAGCTTCCCTGGCCCAGCAGCGGCGGCAGCAGTGCGATGACCGCCGCCACCCCTACCACCGCAGGGGTGTAGATCCGGGAGAAGCGGGTGATAAATCGCTCTGCCCGGCCCTTCTGGGAGGTCGAATCCCGTACCAGCCGGATGATCCGCGAAGCGGTCGAGTCCTCAAAGGAGGAGACGGTTCGACAGGTCAGCAGCCCATCGGTACTAATCCCGCCAGACGGAATCCGGCTTCCCGGTCCCACCGATACCGGCAGCGGTTCACCGGTGATCGCCGACAGATCGAGGTAGCCGCCTCCCTCCAGCACCTCACAGTCGATCGGAATCCGGTCGCCGGGCCGGATCAGGATCCGGCTGCCGGGAAGCACCGTTTCGGCCGGCACGGTCCGGCGCTCGCCGTCAGGAGAGAGCAGCAGTGCTGTATCGGGCCGGATATTGGTCAGCGCCTCGATGTCCCGCTGGCTCTTGGCGACGGCCCGGGCCTCCAGGATATTGCCCAGTCGGAAAAATGCGGTGACCGCCATCGCCTCAAGCATTCCCTCGAGCGGGTCGGCCGATACTGTCGCCAGTACGAGCGATGCTGCGACCGCTACCGTCAGCAGGCCCAGCTCATCAAACGCCTGCCCCGACAGAAATCCCCGGATCCCTTCGAGAAAGAGCGGGTAGCCGATCAGCAGAACCCCCACCGCCATCAGCCAGGGCGATACATCGTTGCCCAGCAGCAGCGCCCCGATCCCGAGAGCTGCTCCCAACAGCGTTGCCGCCCGACTGCCCGGCGCTTGGATCGCATCGCCATGATCATGGCCGCAGGAACAGCCCTCCCCGTCATCGTGGCCGCAGGAGCAGCCGTCATGGGTGTGAGAATGATGATGGCCGCAGGAGCAGACGGCTGGGTCGGGGTCGTCTCCTCCCGGGTCGCCGGAGGAATCCTCCCGGGTGCAGCAAGCTTCATCGGGATGGTTGGGCAGCGATTCGCTGCGGTGGGCGGCACAGCACGGACAGCCCGGATCGGTGCAATGGCAGTGATCATGATGGGTATGCGGCTTATTCATAGGAAAACACCTCCCTGATATGTTCGATCCCCATGCTGAGGATCTTGGCAACATGGTCGTCATCGAGAGAATAGCAGCTGTTGCGCCCGCTTCGGCGGCATTTGACCACCCGGGCGTTCTTGAGGATCCGCATCTGATGAGAGACCGCCGGCTGGCTCATGCCGACCGCCTCACAGATTTCTCCGACTGTCAGCTCCCGTTCACCGAGGGCGCAGATGATTCGGATGCGGGTCGAATCGGCGAAGATCGAGAAGATGCTGGTGAGCGCATCAAGTTCCCGTTCATCCGGAAGGGCAGGAATTTGGTCCGCTGCCGTGTGAAGATGGGGTTTGACCTGCATGAGGGTTCCTCCTTTCATTGACATATTAGCATATAAACATATAAATAGTCAAGCATATATTTTACCGAAAAAATCCCCGCCCGGCAGGGCGGGGAAAAGCGGTGGATTGACGTTTCCACTGCAGGCGGGAAAGAAAAAGGCGCAGTTCCCCCGCGGGGCAGGGAAGAGGTCAGCGCAGAAGAAACCGGACTGTCTGTCCAACCGGCGCCGCACTCGAGAGGGCAGGATGCTCCCGAAGCAGATTGCCGTCGAAGCTGTCCTGTTCCGCGAGGCCGAGCGCCTGCGAGAACCGATCAAACGGCACCGCCATCACCGCTCCCCAGTACTCCCCCTGCAGGTCCTCCCCTGAGATCTGGTAGGCGGTCAGCAGTTCTCCGGCCGGCTGTCCGTCCAGCAGCAGCGCCGATTCCCCCCCGGCCGTCACCGAGAGGTCGGCGGTGTGCCCATTGTGGGAAAAGACCGCCCGCAGTGTCGCCTGTGGGGCGGGGGAGGTCTCGAAGGACCAGATCCGGACATAGAGGTGGGAATCGGTCGCCCCGACCTGTCCCTGTGCAAAGATCCGGTCATTGACCGGCACCGCGCAGGTACAGCGCAGCTTAAGCACCCCGAGTGAATCGAAGCGTGGCTCCCCCGGGGTTTTGAGAATCGGATAGTCCATCCGAATGCCTCCTTCATGCCGTGATGTCATCAGTATACCCGTTTGTCCGGCCGGTTGCAAGGTTCGCGCCGGAAAATTTCCCCCGCCGCCCTTCATTGACAAAGACGGAATCGCCGCGGTACAATGGGGATATTCGATCCGCTTTGACAAAGGAGATCCCCCATGAAAGTAATGCTGCGCGTTATGGCTGCCCTATGCGGCCTTTTGCTTTTGTTCAGTGCGGCCGGCTGCGCTCCTGCCGACAGCCCGTCCGAGGACCTGCGATGGCCGGTTACCGTACGGGAAACCACCATCACCGGCAGCCCCCGCCGGGTCGTCTCTCTTTCCCCGGCAATGACCGCCAGTCTCATTGAGTTGGGCTTTGCGGGCCGGTTGGCCGGCGTCAGCGACAGCTGTATCCTGCCTGATGCACTCGGGGAGATTGAGCGCTGCGGAAGCGCCCTGCTGCCCGATACTGCGGCGATCCTCGCGCTGCAGCCCGACCTGGTCGTCGCTTCGACCGATCTGCCCGCCGCGCTGACCGGCCCCCTGCAGGAGGCCGGGATCCCGCTGCTGGTGATCCGGCGGGCCGCGGACCTCGATGGTATCCTCGACAACTATCGCGCCCTCGCCACTGCGATGCAGGGGGAGGAGCAGGGGGAGAGGATCGCCGAACAGCTCGAATATTTCGCACAGCAGACCCTCAGCTATCTCAACGACGCCGTCTCGCAGTCGGTTGCCGAGGGAACCAGCGCTGTTTATCTGCGGAAGATGCCCTTTATCATCGCCACGGGAGATACCCTCGAGGGAAGCTGGCTGACCGACCTCGGCCTGGTCAACCAGGCGCAGGAGTTTGAAGGATGGGATTACCCGCTTGAGGCTGAGCCGGACCTCAATCCCAACTATATTTTCTGCGACCGCTCGGTCACCCTCGAGGCGCTGCAGAGCAGCGATTATTACCGGCGGACTTCGGCGGTCACCAACCTGCGGGTCATTCCTCTCGACGGACAGCAGTTTGAGCAGCAGTCTCCCCGGATGTTCCTTGTCTGGGAGGAGGCGGTGCGTACTGCCTTTCCCGAGGCGTTTGACGGGGTCGAGCGGCCGTCGATTGTGTTACCGATGGAGCCTCCCCCCGCCCCCGAGCCTGAACCCGAGAGCTGGTGGGAGTCACTGTTTGGCCACTGAATCCCACGCATTCTTAACAGAATCTGTATCGGTTTTGCCCCCGCAGCGGGTTGACCCACCCGCCCTTCTTCGGGTATCATGAGAATGGGAACCGCGGCAGACGCGAAATTTCCCGGGAAAGGAACACGGGGCGCAGTATGGACCCTGACAGTCAACCGGACAGCAGCAGAATACAAGGCATCCCCGCGGCCGGGCTTCGGCGGCGGGAATGCCTTTTTGTGTTGCCCCGTCTTCACCCGGATTCCCGTTTTTTGTAAAGGAGTATTGGAAATATGGGACAATCGCTGATCGGTCCGCTGCTGCTGCAGCTGATCCTGATTCTGTCAAACGCCTTCTTCGCCTGCGCCGAGATCGCTGTGATCTCGGTCAATGACAGCAAGCTTGAACAGCTCGCCCTGCAGGGGGACCGCCGTGCACAGGCCCTCTCCGGCCTGACCCGGC
Source organism: uncultured Oscillospiraceae bacterium (assembly GCA_949285275.1). GTDB lineage: Bacteria > Bacillota > Clostridia > Oscillospirales > Ruminococcaceae > Yanshouia. Next base: position 16,036 of record CASEBP010000073.1, read on the forward strand.
AGCCCGCCCGCTTCCTCGCCACCATCCAGGTCGCCATCACCCTGTCCGGTTTTCTGGGCAGCGCCTTTGCTGCCGACACCTTCTCCGACCCGTTGGTTGACTGGCTGATCGGCCTCGGGGTTGGCATCCCCGCTTCTACCCTCAACGCCGTTGCCGTCGTAGTGATTACACTGATTCTGTCCTACTTCACCCTTGTCTTCGGCGAGTTGGTGCCCAAGCGGCTTGCGATGAAAAAGGCGGAGACGCTTGCGCTGGCAATGGCTGGCGTCCTCTGCTTGCTGGCCCGTGCCGCCGCGCCGCTCGTCTGGGTGTTGACCGTCTCGACCAATGCCGTACTGCGGCTGTGCGGCATCGATCCTTCCGCTGAAGAGGAGGAGGTCAGCGAGGAGGAGATCCGCATGATGGTCGACATTGGCAGCCAGAAAGGGGTTATTGATGGCGAAGAGCGGGAGATGATTCAAAACGTCTTTGAGTTTGATGATATCACGGTCGGCGCCTTTGCCACTCATCGCACCGAGCTGGCGCTGCTCTTCCTGGATGATTCCCCCGATGAGTGGGAGCAGGTCATCCATGAGACTCGCTTCAGCCGTTACCCCGTCTGCGGGGAGACGGTTGACCAGATCGTCGGCATCCTCGATGCGAAGGACTATTTCCGACTGGGCACCCATGACCGTGACACCGTCCTGCAAAGGGCGGTGCGGCCCGCCTACTTTGTCCCCGAAAGTCTCCCTGCCGATCAGCTCTTCGGTCAGATGAAGCGTACCGGCAATCACTTCGCCGTCGTCCTTGACGAGTATGGCGGGGTGATGGGTATCGTCACGATGAGCGACCTGCTCGAACAGCTGGTCGGAGATCTTGGCGACGAGATCCCCGAACCCCCCGAGATTGAGCCGGCCGGAGACGGTTGCTGGAGTATCCGCGGCGGGGCTCCCCTCGACGAGGTGGCCCGGACGTTGGGGGTTTCTCTGCCGGTGGAGGACTATGATACCTTCGGCGGTTTTGTTCTCGGCCGCTACGGCTTTGTTCCCGAGGACGGCGGACGGTTCTCTCTCGAGGCCGCCGGTCTCCGCATCGATGTCAAGAATATCCGGGAACACCGGGTCGAGTGGGCCGACGTCCGGCTCGCCGACGAGGCCGGCGCCCGAGGCGCCTGAGCTGCTGCAAAAAACGGCCGCACCCACCTGGAGGGGGTACGGCCGTTCGGCTTGCAGTTTAAAAGTGCCGGGTACCGATCAGATAGCTCATCAGCTCATGGGCATGGGGCAGAAAAAGTCCCGTCTCCCGGGCGGTCCGTTCGCAGTACCGGATCGGTTTTCCGGGGCGATCGCTGCTTCGGAGCATCGCGAAGGGGATTGGGTCCCGGGTGTGGGTACGCACCGCAATCGGTGTCGGATGGTCGGGCAGCGCCATGACCGCCCATTCCTCGCCGCATCCCTCCAGATAGCGCAGTACTGGTCCGACAATCTGCTCGTCAATCTGTTCGATGCTCCAGATCTTCTCCTTCAATTGGGCCTGGTGGCCGCATTCGTCGGGCGCTTCGACATGGATGTAGACAAAGTCGCAGTCCTGCGACAGCGCCGTAATTGCCGCCTCCCCCTTGCCCTTGAAGTTGGTGGTGTAGTTGCCGGTTGCTCCTTCGACCGGGATGCTCCGCAGGCCCATCGACCGCCCGATGCCGTGCAGCAGATCGACGGCTGAGATCATGCCGCCCTTGACACCGTAGAGCTTTTCAAATGGTTCGAGCTTTGGCCGGGTGCCCTCCCCCCAGAACCAGACACAAAGGGCGGGATTCTTGCCTGCCGCCCGCCGCGCCGCGTTGACCGGATGGTCCCGGAATGCCTCGAGCGAGTAACGCATCATCTCAAGCAGCAGTTCCCGGTTGGCCCCCTCAGGCAGATGGCCGCGCACTGGCCGGTTGGTGATGTCGTGCGGCGGGGTTTTTTCGCCGCCCGTCTCGGCGCCGCGCAGCACCAGGCAGTGCCGGTAGCTTACCCCCGGGTGAAATTCCACCCGGTCGCTGCCAAACCGCTGCTGCATGACGGCGATCAGCTCGGCCGCTTCGGCGCTCGAGATCTCTCCGGCGCTGTAGTCGAGCATCGTCTTGTCCTCAAGGGCTGGCTCGTCCGACAAGGTCACCAGGTTGCAGCGGTAGGTCACATCCCCCTCCCCGAGGGACACCCCCAGACTCACCGCCTCGAGCGGAGAGCGTCCGGTGTAGCAGCCCGACGGATCCACCCCGATCGCCGACAGGTTTGCCACATCACTGCCCGCTGGCATTCCCTGCGGAATGGTCACCGCCATTCCCATCACCCCGTCCGATGCAATCCGGTCGAGGTTCGGGTGGCGGGCGGCTTCGAGCGGGGTTTTCCCGCCGAGCGATTCGATCGGCAGGTCGGCCATGCCGTCGCCGAGAAATACGACATACTTCAAAACAGCTTCCTCCCTGTGTATTGATCTGAGCTGCTCCCATCATAGCGCATTTTTCCCCCGTTCTCAACCGGATTCGGGAAATTTTCGCTCGGAGACGGACGCATGTGCTTCTATAAAGGACGATATCGCCGGGACTGTCCGCAAAACAGGGACGAGCAGCCGGATCCGATCCAATTTCTTCCCCCATTTTCTGCTTTTTTCGATCAACTTACCGATTCTTTTCCCAAACAGATGACAAAGCCGGAAAAGTTTGCTACACTAATACTGTCTTGTCCCGACTGAAATCTGCAAGGGGGTCACTGGGTTGGAACTGCTCAAGCAACGGATCCGGAACGAAGGCCGGGTGATGGCCGGCAATGTCCTGAAGGTCGACAGCTTCCTGAATCATCAGATGGACATCCGGCTCTTCGGTGAGATCGGCAGGGAATTCCGCCGCCGGTTCGACGGATGCGGGGTCAACAAGATTCTCACCATCGAGGCGTCCGGTATCGGTATCGCCTGTATCACCGCGCAGTACTTTGACGACGCGCCAGTCGTCTTCGCCAAGAAAAACCCCACCAAAAATATCGCCGGCGAGGTTTATACCAGCCGGGTCGAGTCCTATACCCACGGCAGGGTCTACGATGTCATCGTCTCCAAACGCTTTCTCGGCCCACAGGATCGGATACTGATCATCGACGACTTCCTCGCCAATGGCTGCGCCCTTATGGGTCTGATTGAGATTGTCCGCGCTTCGGGCGCCTCGCTCGTCGGTGCTGGCATCGCCATTGAGAAGGGCTTTCAGGAGGGCGGCCACCTGATCCGGCAGATGGGAGTCCGGGTCGAATCGCTGGCTATCGTCGATGCGATGAGCGAGGAGGGCGGCGTCGTCTTCCGCGACTGACCCGTAAAGAAGGCCATATGCGGCGTTGCCGCTGTGGATAGAACGTGTATTCAAATCACGGACAATCAGGAGGTAATGAATCCCATGAAGCGTCAATTTGCGTTGCTCGTTGCCGCCGCTATGCTGTTGCTGAGCGCCTGTGGCGGTGCCTCGTCGAGCGAAGCTCCCGCCTCGAGCGAAGCTCCCGCTTCGAGTGAGGCTGCTGTCTCGAGTGAGGCTGTGTCCAGCGAAGCCGTATCCGGCGAGGCTGCCGGGCTGTTCGCACCGGTTCCCAAGGAAGAGATCAAGGTTGGCGTTATCCACATCTCCGATCCTGCTGAAGGCTCAGGCTATACCTATACCCACGATCAGGGTATTGTCGGCATGCAGCAGAACCTCGGCCTGCGCGATGACCAGATCATCCGTAAGATCAAGGTTGCCGATGACAATGCCACCGCCATCGAGACCGCTATCCTCGAGTGCGTTGAGGAAGGCTGCCACATCATCTTTGCCACCAGCTGGGGCTATATGGATACCTGCGAGGCGCTGGCCGAGGAATATCCCGAGGTCATCTTCTCCCACGGTACCGGCTATAAGTCCAACGGCACCAACTTCAACAACTACTTCGGCCGCATCTATCAGGCCCGCTACCTGTCCGGTATCGCCGCCGGCCTGAAGACCGAGACCAACAAGATCGGCTATGTCGCCGCCTGGGGTCCCGAAAACGGCGAGGTCACCAGCGGATGCGACGCCTTCGCGATGGGCGCTTACTCGGTCAATCCCGACTGCCAGGTCATCGTCAAGACCACCAACAGCTGGTTCGATCCCGAAGGGGAGAAGCAGGCCGCCGAGGCGCTCATCGCCGAGGGCTGCGACGTCATCGGCCAGCACTGTGATACCCCCAATCCCCAGCTCGCCGCTGAGGAGGCCGGAGTCTGGGGCGTTGGCTACAACTCCGATATGAGAAAGGATGCCCCTGGTGCGGTGCTCACCAGCGCCATTTGGAACTGGTCGGCCTACTACACCTGGGCGGTCGAGAATGTCATCAACGGCACCTGGACCGGTGAGAACTACTACGGCGGTCTGGCCGAGGGCTTTGTCGACATCACCGAACTGTCCGATCTCTGCGCCGAAGGCACTGCTGAGGCTATCGATGCCGCCCGCCAGAAGATTATTTCGGGCGAGTGGGACGTCTTCGACGGTGAGATCGAGGGCAACGACGGCCAGATGCATACCAGCGAGTACTACAGCGATGTCAATTGGTACTTCAAGAACGTCGTGGTCAAGTAAGAAATTTTCTGCACAGCAAAGCCGGCCCGCCTGATTGGCGGGCCGGCTTTTTTTTCCGTCAGGACGGAGAGCCTGATGACAGGGGAGCGTCCGGGAGTGCCGTTTTTAGGCAACAGCGCCGGTCGAGGGGTTGGTGGGGTTGACGGGGGTTACGACGATGTCGTCGCTGCCGCCGGCCACGCCGGTCTCCAGCTCCATGTCGGAGACAACGTAGCTGCCCAGCGTGCGGGTCTTGAAGTAGAAGCCCTCATCCGAGTCGTCGTAGACCGCACCGGACACCTCCGCGAGGGAGCCGTCGTCGAGGATCTCATACAGGAAGAGGGTCGCGTCGTCCTCGGCCGAGAGGAAGAACTCACCGGTCCGGTTGAACTTCGCACCGTTGCCGTTCCAGAAGTTGAGGTCGGCCAGCGGGTAGCGGGCGGCGACGTTGGAGTTGAACTTGGTGTCGAAGTAGATCAGGGTCTTGCCCTGGCCCGAAACGTCGACGGTGAAGGTGCTGTCGTCCTCAAAGCCCAGCTCGATCTCCTCGTCGGAATCGAACTTCAGCGAGTAGTACTTCTCGGCCTCAATGCCGTCGAGGTCGCCCTGGACAACAAACTCCTTGCCGCTGTCGAGGTAGGAATTCGCCCAGTTGATGTTCAGCGAGATGTCCAGGTCAAGGTCCTTGACCTTCGGGCTCTTGGTCTTGTTGAGGGTCAGGGTGCCGATGATGTCCGCATCAGAAGTCGAGGTGGAAGGCTCGGTGGTCAGCGCGATCATGTAGTAGTACTTGTTTGCCTCGGTGATCAGCGTGCCGCCAATCGGGTTGGACACCTTTTTCTTGGTGACCGAAACGCCCTTGACCAGCTTGTCGCCTTCCTCCCACTTGGACTTGATCTTCAGGCCGTCAACCGAATCAGAATCGGTGATGCCCTTGCCGTCCTTGTCGGCCAGCACATAGTAGGCGGTGTCGCCATACTCAATGGCGTCGACGGTCAGCGCCTTGTCGTCGTTGACGTCGTAGGCAAAGGGGCCGTAAGCGTCATAGACGCCGGGGATGTGCTTGCCGTTCTTGTCCTGGTAGTCGGTCTCCACGCTCTCGGCGGAAGTGCGGGTCCAGTTGGGCTGCTGCGCGGCCAGCGCGGTGGCGGCCATGCTCATGACCATAGCGCCGGCCATCACGGCGGATACAAATTTCTTCATGCTTGGGAATCCTCCTTAAAGACTGTTGTGATTTTCGGTGCAGCGCCGGAGCGCGGGGCTCTCCTTCCCTTGCGCCGGACTGTACCTGCAGTATAGCACGTCGCTCGTCGTTTGTCAACACATTTTTTCATCTTTTTGTAACTAGATTGTAAATATAAAATTGAATAATGACAAATAAGTTACAAAAAGAGGGGGGTGTCCCGACACTCAACGGGCGCGTCTGGATAACTTGTGGCGAAAGGTTACGAAATTATTGCAGGAAACTTTTTCCGCAAAAAAGCGCCCCCGTCCGAAGCCGAGGGCGCCGTTTTTCAAGGGGTTCGCTTATTTGACCGGGAATCCGATGAAAGCCACAAAGACAATCTCCTCCGAATCAGAGTCGTTGTAGATGCCATGTGACTCGCCGGCGGGGCAATAGGCCACATCTCCCGGGCCGAGCGACCGGACCGTGCCGTTTTCATGGTACCGTCCGTGGCCCGACAGCATATAGTAGACCTCAAACTCTCCCTGGTGGGTGTGGTCGGGGATCGAGCCGCCCGCCGGGATGGTCAGCACCCCGAGCAGCCGGCCGCAGCCGCCGAGCTGTTCGATCGAAACGAGATCCTCCCGGTCACAGAGGCCGTTCGCACCGATCTTGCTGTGATGCCGTTCGCTGGAAGGATAGATCATCGAAAAAACCCCTTTCTTTTTTTGCGGCCCTCCTGCCCGTTACAGGCTGGGAAGCACCGGGTTCGGGTTATCGGTCACCGTGATCGCCTTTACCTGCTCGCCTTCCCGCAGCAGACGCGCCATCACGACAAACCGCTGCTGGTCGCTCGCGCCGTAGGCACGGGTGCAGGTCGACAGGGTCAGAATCTTGTCCGAGGTGGTCACTTCGACGTCAAAGTTGTGCCGGCTGCGGCTTCTCGCCCCGTTGACGATCTCCATGAACTGTTCATCGCCCGGGTTCGGCTCGATATAGTTGAAGCCGATGTCGGTGTAGAAGACCGCGAAGATGACCCACTTCATCTCCTCGGCGTCGGTCGAGTACCAGATATACGGATAGGCATTGGCAAACTCGCGGTAGTGGTAGGCGGTAAGCTGGGCGAGCATCACGTCGCTCGGGTTGCCGATCCGCGGGCTGGCCGAATAGTTGGTCCAGTTGTGGCCGAACAGCACCGTGTTGCGGGAGATGTCGTCCGAGTTGCCGAACCGAACCGTCGGTCCCGCGTAGATTACGCCGTCCTTGCTGTACTGCTTGTAGATATTCTTGTCAAGGTAGTACATGACGTCGTCCGCCCAGAGCACCGGGTAGTTGATATTGGTGCCGGGGATGCACAGCCAGCCCTTGACATCCGAGTTGATCTGCTTGTAGCTCGGGATGTTGAAATAGCCGCTGTCGCCGTTCATCAACGCCGGATCGAAGGAGGACGGAACCCCCTCCAGCGAGGTCGCCCCACTGGATGCGGCCGCCTGCGACGAGGACGGCGTAGGCAGATCGTCTCCCGAGGGCTGCAGCTCGGCGCTCGGCAGCTCAGGTTCGCTTTCGTCCGACTCTTCACTCGACGACGGGTCAACCACCGCTACCGAAGCCGAGGAAATCTCCTCCTCTTCAGCCGGTTCCTTCGAGCCGAGCAGCGAAACTCCGATTCCGACCGCCGCCAGGAAGATCACCAGTACGAGCACACCGATCAGAATCATCGGCATCGGTGAGCTCTTTCTGCGCCGGCGCCTCGCATTTTGTTCGTTTGCCATCTTTTTTTCACCTCATACGATTCATTGTGGAGGATGCCGCAGGGCATCAGTCCGTCTGTATGACCCAACCAGTATACCATATTTCACAACGGTTGGGAATCCCCGCTCGGCTGAAAAATGGCGGAAAATCGTGCAGAGGCCTCCGGGTTACGCAGCAGCCGCCAGAAGGCGCCCGGCAACGGGATTTCCCGGCCAAGTTCTCCGCCCGAAACCGCTTGCCAGCCGTCGGGCAAAGGGGAATCGGCCGGCAGCACGGCGGCATATAGGGACATCTCCCAGACAACGTGGGTGAACACATGCCGGCCGCTTCCCGCTGCCGTGAGCGCCGACGGCGCCAGACCCAGTTCGGTCAAAAATGCCGCCGCCTCGCTGCGGGACAAGGCGCCCGATGTGTTGGGAAGTTCCCAGAGCCCCGCCAGCAGTCCCGTCAGGGGACGGCGGCGCAGACAGATCCTCTCTCCTGTGGTGAGTAAAAAGACGGTCATTTGTTGCACCGGCTGCGGCTTTTTTTTCGTGCGAACCGGAAGCGATGCGGCAATCCCCTCCTGCTGCCCGGTGCAGAGTGCTGCCAATGGGCAGCCGGCGCACAGCGGTGCCCCGTGGGGAAGGCAGATCAGTGCGCCCAGTTCCATCAGCGCCTGGTTGAAGTCTCCGACCCGTTCCTGCGGCAGCATCTCCCGGGCCAATGCAGTCAGCTCCCGCCGGACTTGTGCCCGGGTAATTTCCTCCCGGCAGGCCAGCAGCCGGGAAAGTACCCGAAGGACGTTGCCGTCCACTGCCGGTTCCCGCAGCCCAAATGCAATAGAGGCGATGGATCCCGCCGAATATTCTCCGATTCCCGGCAACGCATGCAAAGCCTTCGGATCGGCCGGCAACACCCCGCCGTACCGTTCGACCACCTGCTGTGCGGCCCGCTTGAGGTTGCGGGCCCGGCTGTAGTAGCCCAGCCCCTCCCACAGCTTGAGCAGCTGATCGTCGGGTACTTCTGCCAGCGAGGGAATATCCGGCAGCGCCGCGACGAACCGTTCGAAGTACCCCCGCACCGCTTCCACCCGAGTTTGCTGCAGCATAATCTCCGAGATCCAGACCCGGTAAGGGCTGGGGTTGCTGCGCCAGGGCAGTACCCGCGCATGGGTGTCATACCAGTCGAGCAGCGGCGCGGGAACCTGGGCGAGCAGCGCCTGTGCCTGTGCGCGTTCCCGATCATCGAAGATCGCACGGTTGTTTCCGCCGCTCATAGCCGTCTCCCGCCGCAGCAGTTGCCCGGATGCCACTCTCCGAGACAGGCGGAAAGGTTGCCCGCCATCCGCACCACCAGGTCGGATGCCGCCTGCCGTTCCGCTGGGGTCATCCCGCGGAACAGCACCTCCTGCAGATCCCCCGCGATGGAAAACAGCTGCTCCTCGAGGGCCAGCGCCCGTGCTGTGGGGGAGAGCCGGTAGGCCCGGCGGTCCTCCGGATCGGCCCGGCGCTCGATCAGTCCCTGCGCCAGCAGCTGTGCCGCCGCCCGGGCGGTGGTCGCTTTATCCAGCGCCAGTCGCTGCGACAACTGTTCCTGGGTTACGTCGGGGTGGCGGAAGAGCTGCAGCAGCAGCGGAAATTGCCCCGCTTCCAGCGGGAATTCCCGCAGGCGGGCGCTGAAGTACCGCTGGGAATAGCGGTAGATCAGCGACAGGTGCCGCGAAATCGGAACCGGACGCGCTGTCACTGCGCTCCCTCCTCTCCCCAGCGGGAGCCTTCCCCCTGCTGGTCCTCCAGCAGCATCTTCATCTCAGCCAGGAACCGCCGGGACAGAACCAGCGCCAGCATCACGCAGAACAGGTCGGAGACCGGCTGGGAGAGAAGGATTCCCGGCAAGCCTACCAGCGGCGGCAGCAGTGTGATCGCCGGCAGGAAAAACAATCCCTGCCGTCCGGCCGAAAGCAGGCTCGCCGCTCCGCTTCGCCCGGTGCATTGCAGCATCATATTGGACATGACAAAGTAGCTCTGGAATGGCAGCATACAGCACTGCAGCCGCATCCCCATCGACCCGATCGACACCACCAGCGGATCGTCCGCCCGGAACAGTCCCATCACCTGCGGCGCCAGCAGGAACATTATTGCCCCCAGCGAGGTCAGCATAATCGCCGAAACCTTCACACAGAACCAGAAGGATTCGATCACCCGATCGTACCGCCGTGCCCCGTAGTTAAAGCCGCAGACCGGCTGGAAGCCCTGTCCGAAGCCGATCATTGCCGATACGATGAAAAGCATGACACGGTTGACGATGCTCATCGCCGAGATGGCTTCCACGCCGAATGGGGCACAGCTGCGAACCAGCGCCACCGACGCTACGCTCGCCAGGCCCTGACGGCACAGCGACGGGAAGCCGCCCTTGATGATATCCCGGTAGAGTGACGGCCGGAACCGGTAGTTGGAGATCCGCAGCGGCAGGCTGCCGTGCCGTCCGCCGAGGTTGAAATAGAGCAGGATGAAGAAACTCACCAGCTGGCTGAGGATGGTGGCGATCGCCGCCCCGCTGATACCCAGCCCGAAGACAAAGATGAAGATCGGGTCGAGGACCATATTCAAAATTCCGCCCGACATGATGCCGAACATCGCGTAGAAGGCGCTGCCCTGTCCACGCAGCGCGGTGTTCAGCACAAAGTTGGCCGTCATGTACGGCGCGCCCAGCAGGATGTAGCGGGCGTAATCCCGTGCATAGGGCAGGATCTCGGGCGTTGCACCCAGCATCTGCACCAGCTCGTCCAGAAAGACAATGCCCAGCGCCGCCAGCACGGCTCCGAAGGCGATTGCCGTAAAAAATGCCGTCGCCAGCGATTCGCAGGCCTGCTGCCGCTCCTTCTGCCCAAGCAGCCGCGACACACAGGTCGACGACCCGATGCCAAAGGTGAATCCGATTGCCTGGATCATGGCCATCAGCGAAAAAATGACCCCTACTGCCGCCGATGCGTCGGTTCCCAGCTGGCTGACAAAATAGGTATCAGCCATGTTGTAAATCGATGTGATCAGCATCGAGCAGATGGTCGGCACCGCCAGCCGGGCGATCAGACCCGGAATAGGGCTTTCGGTCATCTGATGGTATTTGGCTTCCTGCATCTCATTCCATTCCATCCGGCGTACCCTCCAGTTGCGTGTTGTCTTTCTCAGTATATCGCCAAAAGAAATAGTTGTCAATGCAACGATCTTGCAAAAAAAGCGGGGACAGGAAGAATCCTGTCCCCGCAGTACAGCGATGTTCAGAAGCAGGAGGGGCCGGGCCAAACAGCGGCCTTTCCCAGACCATCCTCGATCCGCAGCAGCCGGTTGTACTTGGCTACCCGTTCGCTGCGGGAAGGGGCGCCGGTTTTGATCTGTCCGGCGTTGAGCGCCACCGCCAGGTCGGCGATGGTGGTGTCCTCCGTCTCGCCCGAGCGGTGGGAGACGACGGCGGTGTAGCCCGCACGATGGGCCATCCGGATCGCATTGATCGTCTCGGTCAGCGAGCCGATCTGGTTGAGCTTGATGAGGATCGAGTTGGCGCAGCCCTGCGCGATGCCCTTCTCCAGCCGCGCCGTATTGGTGACGAAGAAATCGTCGCCCACCAGCTGCACCCGGCCGCCGAGCGCCGCGGTCATCTTCTTCCAGCCCTCCCAGTCCTCTTCGTCGAGGCCGTCCTCGATCGAACGGATCGGGTATTTGTCGCACAGTTCCTTCCAGTGGGCGATGAGCTCGTCGGTGGTGTAGTGCTTCTTGCTCTTGGGCAGGAAGTAGCCGTCTTCAGCCTTCCACTCGCTCGACGCGGCGTCCATCGCCAGCACGAAGTCCTCGCCCGGCCGGTAGCCCGCCTTCTCGATCGCCCGCAGCAGGAAGCGGATCGCTTCCTCATCGCTCTCGAGGTTGGGCGCGTAGCCGCCCTCGTCGCCGACCGCCGTCGAAAGCCCCTCGGCCTTGAGCAGCGCCGCCAGCGTGTGGAACACTTCGGTGCACCAGCGCAGGCCCTCACGGAAGGAGGGAGCGCCCACAGGCATGATCATGAACTCTTGGACATCGATGTTGTTGGCCGCATGGGCGCCGCCGTTGAGGATGTTCATCATCGGCACCGGCAGCGTATCGGCCGTCACCCCACCGAGGAACCGGTAGAGCGGAAGCCCCAGCGCATTGGCTGCGGCATGGGCGCAGGCCAGCGAAACAGCCAGAATCGCATTGGCGCCGAGCCGGGATTTGGACGGGGTGCCGTCCAGAGCAAGCATAATGCCGTCGATTTCGGCGGTGCGGGTCGCATCGTGGCCGACCAGCGCTTCGCGGATTTCGTGGTTGACGTGGGAGACCGCCTTGGATACTCCTTTGCCGCCGAAACGGGTCTTGTCCCCATCGCGCAGCTCAAGCGCCTCAAACTGGCCGGTCGACGCACCGCTCGGCACCGCCGCCGTACCGGTTACTCCGTTTTCCAGCGTGACGACCGCCTCGACGGTCGGATTGCCGCGCGAGTCGATGATCTCGCGGCCGAGAATGTCCTTGATTGCATAGCTCATGATCTTTGACCTCCTGTGTTGAATCGTTGGCCGGATTCCCCCGGTTCGGTTGTAAAAACAGTTTTTGCGTCATTTTTCCGCCAAGAGAGCCCGCGGTTCGGGCCGCGGGCGGTTGGGGAGAGCTTCCCCAAAAAGCGTATTCATTATACGTCCCGGGCTGGATGGTGTCAAGCCGAGACCCGATCTTTTGTGCAAAGCGACCGTCCTGCCCCGCCGTGGAAAGCCGGTGGTGGACAGTTCGCCCGCCGCAACTCAGAATCCCAGCTCCACCTGCCGGCGGAACCGCCGTTTTCCCTCCAGCGCCGCGTCGAGCTGGGCAATCAGCTTTTCCCGGTCGGCGTTGAGGGTTCCTGCCAGCGGAAGGTAGTTCGAAGCGTGGTTGGAGCGGAAGATGCTTCCCTCGCTGTCGACATGTTCGAGAAAAAGACGGCACTCCCGCGCCAGCGCAAGGGGGTCCATCAGCGTAAAGCTGCCCTCCTCAACCCAGTCGGCCAGCGGGGTTCCGGTGTAGACCCGCAGGGTCAGCAGTGCCAGATAGTCGGGGCGGATTGCCGAAACCGCTTTGGCGGTGTCGATCGCGTGTTCCTGCGAATGCTCAGCGCCGCCCAGCCCGTTGATCGCCGTCAGCGACAGCGCAATGCCTGCCTGACGCACCTTCTGTCCGGCCGCGATAATCTCCTGTACCGTCTCACCCTTGTTCATCCGCGCCAGTACTGCCTCGTTGCCCGACTCCAGCCCCAGGTAGGCGATGTGCAGGCCGGCCGCAGCCAGCTCGGTCAGCTCGGCCAGGCTTTTGGACTTGATGCTGCGCGGCGAGGCGTAGATTCCCACCCGGTGGCACTCGGGGATCTCGGTTTGGATAAAGCGCAGGATCTGCAGCAGATGCGCCTGCGGCAGGATCAGTGCGTCCCCGTCGGCCAGAAAGACCCGGCCGATCTGCGGGTAGGTCCGGCGGGCGTCGGCGAGGTCGGCCAGCACCTCCCCGATCGGGCGGATGGCGAACTTCTTCTCCTTATACATTTGACAGAAGGCGCAGCGGTTGTGTGAGCAGCCAATCGTCGCCTGGACAATCAGGCTGTAGGCTTCGCTCGGCGGGCGAAATACCCTTCCGGTATACTTCAAGCAGAGACAGCTCCTTTCCGAAATGGGGGAATGGCTTCAGATGTTGGGATGCACGGGATGGGGGATCAGGGCCGCTGTGCGAGGGAGAGGATCACCTCGCCCGCCAGGATCAGCCCCGCCGCCGAAGGGACGAAGGACAGGCTGCCGGGAATCTGCCGTCGCCCGGGCACCGTTTCGTGCGAGGGGGCGGGGGAGAGCGGCGGTTCATCCGACCAGAGTACCCGGATTCCCCGAATGCCGCGCCGCTTCAGCTCATAGCGCATGACCCGAGCCAGTGGGCAAACCGATGTGCGCTCGATCGGATCGATTCGCAGCCGGGTGGGATCGCATTTGTTGCCGGTCCCCATGCAGGAGAGAATCGGCACCCCGGCCGCGCAGGCCCGCTCGATCAGCATCAGCTTGGAAGAGACGCTGTCGATCGCGTCGATGACGTAGTCGTAGCGGTTGAGCGGGAATTGGTCGGCGTTTTGGGCGTCGTAGAAAATGGGGTAGGCCTCAACCTGCGCGTCGGGGTTGATGTCAGCGATGCGGTTCTTCATCACTGTGGTCTTCGGTTGTCCCACTGTGCTGTGCAGCGCGATCAGCTGCCGGTTGAGGTTGGAGGGCGCGACGGTGTCGGGGTCAAACAGAGCCAGGAAGCCGATTCCGGCGCGGGCGAGTGCTTCACAGCAGAAGGAACCGACCCCGCCGACTCCGAAGACCGCTACCCGCGCCTGTGCCAGTCGTTCGACGGCTTCCTCCCCCAGCAGCAGGGCGGTGCGGCTCCATTCCTCCTTCATGACGTCTCCTTTCCGGCGGCGCGGATCGTCCCGCCGCCCAGCAGATAGTCCCCCATATCGGGGTCATAAAAGACCGCCGCCTGTCCCGGCGCCGGGCTGGGCTGCGGTCGGTCAAACTCCACCGTCACCCCATCCGGCCCGGGGTGCAGCCAGGCCGGCTGCGGCGTCTGCCGGTAGCGGGTGCTCACCCATGCGCGCAGCGGACCCTGCGGCGGCGGACAGCTCACCCAGTTGACCTCTGTCACTGCCGCGCTCCCGGTCAGCAGCGATTGCTGCGGGCCGAGGACGATCCGGTTGGCAGCTGCTTCCTTCCGCAGGACAAAGAGGCGCTGCGGCGCCGCGATTCCCAGTCCCCGCCGCTGTCCGACGGTATAGCGGATCAGCCCACGGTGGGTTCCGATCTCCCGTCCATCTTCGGTCACGAATGCTCCCGGCGGTGACAGCGCTCCCCGCCGCTCGAGGAAGCCGGCATAGTCCCCATCGGGGACAAAACAGATGTCCTGGCTCTCCGCTGCGCCGGCGCAGGAAAAACCCGCCTGCGCCGCCAGCTGACGGACCTCCCGTTTGGTCAGCTCCCCCAGCGGAAAGAGGGTGTGGGAAAGGGTCTCCTGGCTCAGCACATAGAGAACATAGCTCTGATCCTTGTCCCGGTCGGCTCCCCGCCGCAGCAGCAAGCGCCCTGTACCGTCCCGCTCGATCCGCGCGTAGTGCCCTGTCGCGATCCGGGAGATGCCTAATTCCGCCGCCTTCTCGCGCATCCCGGTGAACTTGACCGACCGGTTGCACGCGATGCAGGGATTGGGGGTTTCGCCCCGCAGGTAGCCGGCTTCAAATGGCGCGATGACCCGTTCGGAAAACTGTTGGCGCAGGTCGAAGGTCCGATGGGGAATTCCCAGCCGCTCGCAGACTGCCGCGGCCGACGCCGCCGCCTCCTGCGCTGCCGGTCCATCCTGCAGCAGCAGCGTTCCGCCGGTCAGCGAAAGGCCGCTTTGCGCGAGCAGCAGGGCTGCCGCCGCCGAATCCACGCCGCCGCTCATCGCTACCATGACTGCCTGATCCAAACCAGAGGCCCTCCTTCCCGTGGAACGGTTTTTCCCCATTATACCCAACTGGATCGCTGAAATCAAGGCGGCGATCCTGAGACGGAAGGGCGAGAAATGTTTACAAATCCACCGTTTCCTTCCCTGGGGTTTTGTGTTATGATATTATCAGTCCACGGAAAGGAGGGCGCCTGTGGCGGATCAGAATTCAAACGGCCGGTGGTATGAGCCGGTCAATCCCAACGAACACAGCTATACCCCCGGGTATGGCTTTTCCACTCGTCCCCCCTTCCTTGTCGAACAGAAGCTCATTGCCGGTTATTCCGGTGCTGCCGCTTTTGCGATGCTTGGGTTTCTGTTCCTTTCGTCTTTTCTGCCGCAGACCATGCTCCAGCTGACCTATCAGGTGCTTCCGCTTTGGGCTCCTATTGCGCTCGAGGAGTTTCTCTGGCAGTGTTACATCCTGATTGGCACGGTGGTGTCGCTGATGCTGCCGTTTTGGGGCTTTACCTGCTACACGCGTATCCCTCGCGACTGCGCTATCCCGCTGCGCCGTGTCGATCCCCGTCTTATGACCGGCGCCGTTCTGGCCGCCGCTGCGGCGGGGGTCATCGGGGGCTGGGCCAATACCGCTGCTGATCGCCTCTTTTACGGGCTGGGAATCGAGTTCCTCAACACCTTTGAGGTTCCGGGGAGCGTCCCTGGACTGGTTGTCTACGTCATCAATATGACCCTTATTCCTGCTGTCTTCGAGGAGATTGCTTTCCGCGGCATGCTGATGCAGTCGCTGCGCCGTTTTGGCGACGGTTTCGCCCTGCTTGCCTCGGCGCTGCTCTTTGCGCTGGCCCACCAGATTCCGGTTAGTATGCCCAATGCCTTTCTGATGGGGCTGGTTATCGGCTATTTTGTCCTTTTCACCGGCTCGGTGACCACCGGAATTCTGATCCATCTGACCCATAACCTGCTCGTCACCCTCACCGGTCTCTTCGCCTATCTCCCGTCCCAGGCTGCCGAGCTGGCCTTCGGCGGATTTGACCTGTTCTGTCTCATCCTCGGCCTGGGTGCCCTTGCCGAGCTGATGTGCCGTTATCCCGGTATCTTCTCGCTGCGGGGCCCCTGCACCGTCAATCCCGGCGAACAGAAACTGCGGGTCTTTTTGTGCAGCATCCCGATGTTTCTGTTCTATGTGGTCATCCTGCTGCAGGCCGCGAGGTACCGCCTGTGACCCCCCGCGAGTGGGATGAGGCGATGATGCGCGAGGCGCTGGCTGAAGCTAAAAAAGCCGCTGCGCTCGGCGAGGCTCCGATCGGCGCGGTCATCGTCCGTGATGGCGAGGTCATTGCCCGTGCCCATAATCTGCGCGAGTCGGACAAAAATGCTCTTGCCCACGCCGAAATTCTCGCTATCGACCGTGCCTGCCGTGCCCTCGGCGGATGGCGGCTGCCGGGTTGTACCCTTTATGTTACCCTCGAACCCTGTCCGATGTGCGCTGGTGCTGCCATCAATGCCCGCATTCCGCGGGTGGTCTTTGGCGCCTTCGATCCCAAGGCCGGCTCACTCGGGTCGCTCATCGACCTTTCGAAGGTCCCCTACAATCATACCCTTCAGCTCACCGGTGGGATTCTCTCCGACGAGTGCGCTGGTCTGCTGCGGGCTTTCTTTGCCGGCCTGCGCCGAAAAAGTCGTGTTGATCCCTGATTTTATTAAAAAATCTCTTGCTTTTTTTATGTGACCATGATATAATTATCGGGCTGAGTAAATATAACATATCGCGGGGTGGAGCAGCTCGGTAGCTCGTCGGGCTCATAACCCGAAGGTCGTAGGTTCAAATCCTGCCCCCGCAACCAAAAAAACCCGGTCAACCGAATGGTTGACCGGGTTTTTGTTAAAGTCGTCGGGTTATGAGACCGACGAGCGTGCTCGTTGGGCAGAAAATCCGACCGCCGCCTGCGGCGGAAACAGGGAGGATTTTCTGGCGCAGCGGTCGGCAAAGGCGAGCGG
>CASEBP010000074.1 GCA_949285275.1 uncultured Oscillospiraceae bacterium
AGGGCGTATCCGTGCCGCCGGCCGGTTCCGGGAGCGAAAAACAAGCAGCCTGATCGACCGTCAGGCTGCTTGTTTGCTGTTTTGCCGGGTATGGCGCTCCGAATCGGATGTGCCGTCACGGGTTGTTGTTTTTCTTTTTGCCGCTGAGCAGGCCCCATCCGACAGCCGCGGCTCCTCCCAACGCCAACAGGGCGGGAAGCAGCCAGTTCTGGCCGGTCTGGGGGAGATTTTCGGCCGGGATATCGACGGGGTAAACCGGATTGTCAGGGGAGGGGTCGCGATCGCCTCCGCCGCTGCCATCGTCCCCGCCGCCTCCGCCTCCGCCGCGGTAGTTGGTGAAGGAGGCAATTCGTTCCACGCCGGCGGCGATGCTGCCCGAGGCGCCGGTCTGGGTCACCCGGTAGCCGTCGTTGTCGCTCTCGGTCACCTGATAGGTTATGCCGTCCGGCAGCTTGTCGATGACCGCCGATTCCCCATCCTTCAGCTGGAAGACGGCCGAGCCGTCGAGCAGGACGGTCTGGATGGAGGCATCCTGCCGGGTGATGGTGCAGACATAGACGCCATCGGGCGGCTGGTTCTGCGCCGGGTCGAGCAGCGAGACGGTAAAGGTGAATTCCTTGGTGCGGTCGCCCCGGTTTCCGGTCACCGTTTTGCGGATGATCAGCCGTCCTTCGCCCCGGTTGGTCACGGTCAGGCCGCCGGAGGTGGCGCCGTCGGCCGCCGGTCCGTAGAGGACGGTATAGCCCGCGGCTGGATCCTCCTGGACGGTGTAGGAAATCCGCACGCCCTCGCTGTCATACTCCGGCAGGTCGGTAAACGCGCCGGACCAGGTATTTTTGTCTGCGAACAGTGCGCCGATACCGCTGGGAGCCCGCAGGGTCAGGGATTTTTCGGTGTCGGCGCCGTTGGCGAAGAGCCGCACCGTAATTTCATCCGGCCGGGCGCCAAACGCATCGCTGTTGTCCACCCATACTTTGGTGACCGGGAGGTCGATCGTTCCCGACAGGGTGTTGTTGAGGGTGAAGCCGTGCGGATCCAGCGTGTAGGAATCCCCGTTTCCGATTTCGGGCTGGGTTTCCTCCACCCGATAGGAGTAGAGCGCGCCCATTTCATCGCTTTCCGGCAGGCCGATATAGGTGCATTGCCAGACCGAGCCCTTTATGACCCAGGGGGTGTGCGCGGGCGTGGTGATCACCTGCTCGACGTTGGCGGCATTTTTCCGGTAGAGGGTCAGCGCCAGATCATCCGGCCGGGTACCGTACAGATTGTTGTTGTCCCGCCAGTTTTTGGTGACGGTGATATCCAGGTAGCCCACATTGACGATGGTCGTGCCGCTGTTCCCGATTCCTTCGGCCGGGTTGTTGTAGTGATAGGCACGATAGCCGCTCTCTGCGACCGGATCCCCGTCGATCGTTTCCTCCATCGCATAGTAGTAGTACAGCCGGCTCTGCTCGTCATACAGCGGCAGATCGGTGAAACTGCGTTTCCATTCGCAGCCTGCGCTGAGGACAAGGGTTTTGTTTTCCACCCGGTTTTCGGGCAGCGGATTGCCCACCTCGCCGATGTCGGTGGTTCGATAGAGGGCCACCGTGATCGAAGAAGGCCTGGCCTGGGCGGAACCCCACACCTTGTTCACCGGCAGGCTGGTCTTTTTCACATTGGCAAACGCGGCGGGCGTGTCGGGGGTGACCGCCTGAGAAACGCCATTGAGGGCCAGATACTGGCTGGTGGACAGCGATTCGGTAATCCGGTACTGCGTCTGGCCTTTGGACAGGTCGCTGCCCGGCATATATCGGGGCACAGCGGTCCATTTGGCTGTCCACAGGCCGTCGTCCGTGGGCTCCCCTTCATAGTAGGGGAGGGACGGGGAGGGATCGGCAGCGCCGTCCAGCGGGACCTGGGCCCGGGGTGTAAAGTTTTTCCACTGTCCATTTTCGGCCAGATACTGCAGCTCCATCGTCAGCGCGGTGGAAGGGCCGTACCAGCGTTTGGTGGCGGCCAGGTCGATGGGATTCATCGTGTTGGACGCCGTCAGACCGTCGCTGTCGCTGGTATAGGAAACGCGGTAGGCGTCGTGAAAAACTCCGTTTTGCTCCACCGCATTCTGCGCCGCTTCATCCACCGTCCGCTCCTCGTGCCAGTACTCCACCGAGGCGCCGGGCTGAAGTTCGAGCGCCCGGTACTGATAGGCAATTCCGCTGAGATTGGTCCGGGGCAGACCCTGGACCAGAGTGGAACCGGTGCCTTCCTCATTGGTGCCGTAGATATGCACGATGAGCGGGAATTCCTCGTTTTGGACGTGATAGGTCATCGCCTCCCAGCTGCCGGCGCCGGTTCGGCGCTGGATCAGGAAGCTGATTTCCCAGTCGGTGCCGCCCCGTCCGCTGGCGGGCCGGGTGCCGTAGCGGTTGTCGGCATCGTTTTCCCAGTATTTATGGACCGGGAGGGAGGTGGTCTCCATCTGGTTGTAGAGATGGATTTGATCGAGGCGATAGCAGGTGGTTTCCTGGTTTTTCTCGTCCATGTAGTAGGGGGAGAACAGGCCGCTTGGCGTCACCTGATAGGTATAGGTGCTGCCGTCATCCGCGTCCTGAACCGCGTAGGCCAGGCTGATATCCCCATACCGGACTTCGGTTTCCACCACCCGGTAAATCAGGTCGGGAACGCTGCTGCCGATATAGCAGGGCAGGCCGGTGAAACGGTGCAGGGCGTCGCTGCCCCAGACCGAAGTGTCATTGATGTGGGCGGTCAGCTTCTCGGTAAAGGAATAGTTTCCGAAGAGCTGCTGGTATTCCGGGTCGGTGAGATGGTCACGGAAGAAGGCGGAGGCATCCTCCCACCGGTATACGCCGTTTTGATTCTGGGCGACCTGCAGCTTGAAGGTGACCGAAACCGGCGCCCCCAGATAGTCAGCAGTGAGGATGGCTCCCTCGGAGTCCACCCAGCTCTTGCTGTAGGGGACGGAGGTGGAGATGGAGTTGGTGAGATCGCGCATGGTGATGATCTGTCCGGCTTGGCTGCGTTCCCTTGCTTCGCCGTTGACAGGGCTGGACGAATAACGCTCCGGGACGGCTTCGGACACGATATACTCCCAGGGCATCCCGTTCGGGGCGTATTGCTCCAATCCCCCTCCGTTAAGGCCGGTGATGGTGTAGCTCCAGGTATCGCTGCCGTCGGGTTTGGTCCAGCGGATGTCATATTCCGCCGGATCCACCACCGCTATCTCGATATCATTGCCCTGGCCGGTTTGCTGGTTGGCAAAACGCTTCAGCGTCACGATGAGATCTTCCGGCCGGGTTTCAAAGAGATTGTGGAAGTCGTTCCAGATTTTCTGCCCCTTCAGCGTGACGGTATCCCGGTTTTCGGTGTGCCGGTTGAGGAAGGTAGCCGCCGGGGAGAGGCCGGAGGCGTCGTCAGGTGTGGCGGTGAGACCCGAAACGCGGTCGGCCGGCGTACCAAGCTCCAGCTGCTGCGCCGTGAGATCCCCGCGGCCCGCCCAGGTGGTGAAGCCCTCCAAAAAGCCGCTCTTCTCCTCAATCACGGTATAGGAATAGGGGGAGCCGTTGGGGGCGTAGCGCGCCAGGCCGGAGAAGCTGATGATTCCCTCCAGCTGGGTTGACTGCGTCTGTTGATAGGCCGCCTTTACTTCGGCGGAACTCCACACCCGGATTGCGACCACCTCCGGTGAGGAGGGCAGGCCGCTGTTGGTGGTATAGCTGCGTTCCAGCCGGAAGCGGGAGGCGGGAAAGGCCAGCGGCTGGTCCAGGTCGTCGGTCGGCAGCGACAGATGCTTCTTGATCTGCAGGGCGCCGTCCGCGCTCTGGTAGACGTTGGTCACCTGGTAGGCAGAGACCGAGGGATCCAGATAAATGTCGCCGGGCGAAGTGCCGGGATCGGGCCAGATCACCGCGGATTCCTTCATCGTATAGGTATAAATCCGGCCCTCCTCGTCATATTTCGGGAGGCGTTTTGCGTCGGGATCTCCGGTGCAGACCAGGTTGTTGTCGCCGTCGAAGGTCAGGGTATTGATTCCCTCATACTCGATCCGGAAGTCGTAAGCGCCGTTTGCATACAGCTTGTTCCAGATCCCGTCGATGGTGAGGGAGGCAATCTCTTTTTCCTCCTGGATGCCGGGCAGGCTTTGTATCAGCGTGAAGGTGATGCCCGGAAGGTCCTCCGAGGCATACCCATAGGGGAGGTTTTTCCACACCTTCTGTCCGCGGGCAGTGACCGAGGCCTCCAGAGAATTGATGAAGGTGCCGCCCTCCAGCAGGGCATAAACGTTGCTGCCGCCGCCCTGCGGATTGTCGACCTCGGCGACAACGTCCCTGTATTGGTCCTCCACCTGGTGTATGGTGCCGATGGGGACGGGCTGTTCGGGGTCGTTGTTGAAGGGGTAGGCGTAGACGGTATCGCTGTAGTCAAAGTCGCTGTCGATGACGTGGGTGTGTTCAACCGCGAAATAGCGGATTTCATAACCCAGCTCATCATATTTGGGGAGGCTGTTCAGCGTGGCGTGCCAGTGGTAGGCGGGGCTGGTCATATCCCCCTCGATATAGGTCCAGCGGTAGTTGGCCTGGTAGAGGGTCGTTTGGAGGTCGCCGCCGGCGGAGCGGGACTGCTGATAGATGTCCAGATAGATATCGGGGCGCAGATTGTTCAGATAATTGTAGTAATCATGCCACTGCTTGTGCCAGACGACCGATTTGGAGCCGGACGCCCGGTTGGTCACCGTCATCGTCTGGGAATCTACCGCGTGCTGGGAGTCCTCCTCCACCTTGTATTCATCCAGGACGCAGGAGGAGGAGTACTCCTTCCAGTACAGATAGAGTTCGGGATAATCCCGGGCGATCTGACTCGAGGTCAGGGTTTCCCCGTCCCGGTCGATCCACACCTCTTCGACGGTGTAGTGAACAACCAGGCCGTTGCGGTCGTATTTGGGCAGGTTATGGAAATCGTAGACGCTGGTATCGGCGTCAAAACGGACATCCTGCACCGAGGAAACCTGATGGCCGTCGCGGTCGAGGATGGGGACCCGGTCGTCCCGGTTGCCGATGGTGACGATGCTCTCCGGGTCCCGGGTGATGACATAGAACCTGGCGGGATTGGAGAAATGCAGCTGAATGACCAGTCTGGGGGCGTCATCCCCGAGACGCTCCAGGGCCTGCTGCATTCCGTCGCGAAGCTCACCGTTTCCGTCCACCCAGTGCTTGGTCACCGTCAGGTTGACATTTCCCAACCGGCGGTTGGAAACGGTGTAGAAGAAGGTATCGGAGGCAATTTCATGGCCGTAGACCGCTTCATAGCGGTGGTGTTGGGTCTGGTACTGGACAAAGGTATAGGGATCGTTCGAACCGGGAAGATATTCGACCGGCGCCTCCGGTTCGGTCAGATTGGGGTTCCCGCTTCCCAGGGAGTAGGAGGTCAGCGGAAGCGGGGTATCGCCGACCTGGGTCTCGAGGATATAGACGTCCTGTGCGGACAGCTGTCCGATGCCGATCGTGCCGTACCAGATGCCGTCCTCGAGGACGGCGTTGCCCACCGGCTGGTTATTGTCCCGGCGGTAGGCGGTGATGGTCACCGGCAGACGGTGCTGGCTGTCGCTGTCATCCACCCAGTCCTTGCGGACCATGATCCGGTTTCCGCCGCCCAGGGCGTTGTAGACGGTGGAGAGGTAGTTC
>CASEBP010000075.1 GCA_949285275.1 uncultured Oscillospiraceae bacterium
CCTTCGACCGGTTCGCCGGCACCGAGCTGGATGACCAGTTCACAGGCGCGATCGGCGGCCATCCGGCAGATCGCGGGATCCAGTCCCTTTTCAAACCGGCTGGAGGCCTCAGTCCGCATGCCGAGCTTGCGGGCGGTGGTCCGCACCGAGCTGCCGAGGAAATTGGCCGATTCAAAGACCACCGTGACCGTTTCGTCGTGGATACCGGACGATTCGCCGCCCATAACGCCGGCAACAGCGGAGGGTTTTTCAGCGTCGGCAATGACCAGCATTTCGGGAGAAAGCACCCGCTGGATTCCATCGAGGGTTTCGAGGGTTTCGCCGGGGGCGGCGTTGCGGATGACCAGCTTGCCGCCGGCGACGCAGTTGACATCAAAGGCGTGCATCGGCTGACCGTATTCCAGCATCACATAGTTGGTGATATCGACGATGTTGTTGATTGGGCGGACCCCCGAGGCGCGCAGCCGCTCCCGCATCCAGAGAGGGGAGGGCATGATTTTGACATTGGTCACCGCACGGGCGACGTAACGCGGGCAGAGCCGGGGATTTCTGACCTCGACCGACAGCATCTCGTTGAGGTTCCCCTTGCCAGCGGGCAGTTTGGGCTCAGGCAGCTTGAGCGGGGAGTGAAAGGTAACTGCCGCCTCACGCGCAAGGCCGGTCACCGAAAGGCAGTCGGGACGGTTGGGGGTAATCTCAAATTCCACGACGGTGTCGTTGAGACGCATCGCTTCGCGGATATCCTGACCCGGCTGGCAGGGCTCATCGAGCACCCAGATGCCGTCCTCGATGGCGTTGGGGAAATCATGGACGGTCAGTCCCAGCTCGGACAGGGAGCAGAGCATTCCTTGGCTGAGCTCTCCGCGGAGCTTGGAGGTCTTGATTTTATGTCCGCCGGGAAGGACAGCGCCGTGCAGGGCAGCCGGAACCAGGTCGCCGACCTTCAGGTTTTGTGCGCCGGTGACAATCTGCAGCGGCTCCGCTTCGCCGACATCGACCCGGCAGATCACCATATGGTCCGAATCGGGATGGGGAACAATCGAAAGAATTTTGCCGACGACGACCTTCTGAATGTCATCGCCTTCCACCCGCCAGCCTTCGACCTTGGAACCGGACATGGTCATCGCTTCGGCGAATTCTCTGGGGGTGATATGTTCGGGGAGGCTGGTATAGTCAGCCAGCCATCTCATAGAAAGATCCATCTTCTCTCTGCCTCCTCTGATTAAAACTGGCTCAGGAACCGCAGGTCGTTCTCGAAGAGCAGCCGCAGGTCGTCAATGTTGTAGCGCCGCATAGCGACCCGTTCGAGTCCCATGCCCAGCGCAAAGCCGCTGTAGATGTCGGGATCGATCCCGCCGTTGCGAAGAACCTGCGGGTGGATCATACCGCAGCCGAGCAGCTCGATCCAGCCCTCGCCCTTGCAGAGGCGGCAGCCCTCGCCGTGGCAGGCGAAGCACATGATATCCATCTCGGCGGACGGTTCGGTGAAGGGGAAGTGGTGCGGCCGGAAGCGGGTGACGGTGTCCTCTCCGTAGAGACGTTTTGCAAAGGTATCCAGCGTTCCTTTGAGGTCCGACATCGTGATGCCCTTGTCGATGACCATTCCCTCCAGCTGGTGGAAGAGGGGGGAGTGGGTGGCGTCGACCGCATCGGAGCGGTAGACCTTGCCGGGAGCGATGATCCGGATGGGAGGTTTGCGGGTTTCCATCGTGCGGATCTGGACCGGGGAGGTCTGGGTACGCAGCACCACTTCATCCGAGATATAGAAAGTGTCCTGCGTGTCACGGGCGGGGTGATCCTTGGGGATGTTGAGCGCCTCGAAGTTGTAATAGTCCTTCTCGACCTCCGGCCCTTCGACGACATCGAAGCCCATTCCCAGGAAGATTTCCTTGATTTCATCGATGACCAGGCTGATCGGGTGCCGCTTGCCGATCGGGGAATGGGTACCCGGCATCGTGACATCGAGCACCTCAGCGGCAAGCTTGGCATCAAGTTCGGCTGCCTTAAGCTCCGTGAGCTTTTCCGCCAGTGCCGCTTCGATTACAGCGCGGGCCTCATTGGCAGCTTGTCCGACTGCCTTGCGCTCCTCGGGAGATAGTCCGCCCATCCCCTTGAGAATAGCGGTCAGTTCCCCCTTCTTTCCGAGGTAGCGGACGCGGACCGCATCGAGGGCGGGGAGATTGGGGGCGGTTTTCAGATCCTGTTCGGCCTGTGCGATAATCCGCCCGATTGCTTCGTTCATACGATCACCTCATAGAAAATATAATGGTTGCAGCGGTGCGCGGCAAAATAAAAAACCTTTCGCCCCGTTCCCCAGAGGGAAAAGGGACGAAAGGAAGCATTCCATTCCGCGGTACCACCCGGTTTTCCGCCCAACCGGGCGGACACTTTTGATTCTGTAACGGGAATAACCCGTCGCCGCTTACCACATTTGCTTCGGCGGCGCCGCTCGGAAGCGAACTTCAGCCAACGTTCGCGCAATCGGTCTCGCAGCCGGTGAACCGATCTCTCTGAGCGCAAAGAGAAGGCCTACTCTCTTCGTCAAGGCGTTTTTCCTATCAAGATTTTAGTTTATCACAGAAAGACAGGGTTGACAAGCGATTTCCAAAATAATTTTGTGGGAGGCGGTTGGGATGAAGCGCGGCATCGTCCTGCTGGGACTTGTGTGGATCATGGTGGGCTGCAGTCTGCCGGGAAGGCTTCAGCCGGTCGATCCGGCCGCACTGGTCGGCCGTCCTTTCACCTCGGAAATCCAGCTGACCTGGGACGGGGAGGAATATACAGGGGAGTTTTCACGGGATGAGCAGGGCGGGATTCAATTGTGCCTGACAGGCGAATACCTGGAGACCCCGCTTTGCTTTTCGAGCGGACCTTTGGGCTGTACAATGACGCAGGGAGACCTGTCGGTGACCTTCGCGGCCCGGGATCTTCCTGCCGCATCACTCGTCGCCTCCATCGAACGGGCTTTTGTTATGCTGGGCCAGGCACAGGTCCGCGAAGGGGAGGAGGGATTGTTGCTGCAGGCCGGACGGGTTATGCTGTGCTGTGGAGAAGGGATGTCCTACCAAAGCCTGTCGCTCGAGCGGGGCGAAATGATTTTCTGTTCCATGAGCTTTTCGGATGGCTGAGCGCATTTTCCGCGGTGTGCATAGGATGGAGGCAGGAGGAATTTTCCTGGCCCGTTTTTTGCGTCGCCTGTTTAGACGATGCGCCTTCGGGTCATGATACTTCTGCAATCCATTGGAACGGAGAGTGATACGGCCTATGACGGTCAAACGAGGCGACATCTACTATGCGGATCTCAGCCCGGTCGTTGGTTCCGAACAGGGCGGGGTGCGGCCGGTGCTGATCATCCAAAACGACATCGGCAACCGGTACAGTCCCACGGTGATTGCGGCTGCGATCACCAGCCAGACCGACAAAGCGAAGCTGCCGACCCATATTCCGCTGCCGAGCCAGCAGTGCGGTCTGACCAAGGAGTCGATTGTACTGCTTGAGCAGGTGAGAACGATCGATAAACGCCGGCTCAAGGAGCGGATGGGACGGGTCGACGATCAGTCGATGAACCGGATCAACCATGCGCTGGAAGTCAGTTTCGGATTGGAACCCCGGGGGTAGCTACATACGCTGCCCACAACCAAGAAGCCCGGCCTGAACGGCCGGGCTTCTTTTCATTTTGCAAACATCTGCAGATAGCCCTGGACAAAGATCCAGAGAATGAGAATCGGAACGATCCACAGGAAATAGAAACGCAGACCGCGGGGAAATTTGGGGCCCTTTCCGGTGTCGGCTTCCGCCAGGAAATTTTCCCAGCCCCAACCGAAGCGGCAGGTGCAAAAGAGGGCAAAAACCAGTGAGCCCAGCGGGAGCAGATTGTTGCTGACCAGAAAATCTTCAAAATCCAGGATGGTTTTTTCGGCGCCGAGCGGCCGGATCCAGGAGAGCAGATTGGAGCCGAGAGCAGCGGGAAGGGAACCGAGAATGATCAGTACCAGGTTGACGGAGACCGCCTTTTTGCGCGACCAGCCCCATCGGTCAATCGCAAAGGAGATGATGTTTTCAAAGACGGCGATGACCGTCGAGAGGGCGGCAAAGAGCATAAAGACGAAGAACAGCGTTCCCCACAGACGGCCCAGCGGCATCGTATTGAAGATGTTGGGGAGGGTGACGAATACCAGGTTTGGCCCGCTGTCGGGGGAGACCGAAAAAGCGGAACAGATCGGGAAGATCACCATACCGGCAAGAAACGCCACCATCGTGTCGAGCAGTGAGACACGGATTGCCTCTCCAACCAGCGTATGGTCCTTCCCGATGTAGCTTCCGAAGATGGTCATCGAGCCGGCGCCGATACTCAGTGTAAAGAAGGCCTGTCCCATAGCGGCAAACAGAATCTCCCCGAAGCGGTCGGAGAAGAGCAGATCAAAGTTGGGCATCAGATAGAACTTCAGTCCCTCCGCAGCTCCGGGAAGGGTGACCGACCGGATCACCAGAATAATCAAAGCGACAAAGAGAAAGGTCATCATCGGCTTGGTGATTTTTTCTACCCCGTTCTGCAGTCCGCGGCTGCAGATAAACATCCCCAGCAGCACGACAACGATCATCCAGCTTACCAGAATGAAGGGGTTGGCAACCATCTCGTCAAAGGCGGCAGTGACCTGCTGGGGATCACGTCCGAAGAAATCCCCCATCGCCATCCGGACCAGATAATGGCACATCCAGCCGGCGATGGTGGTGTAAAACATCATGAGCAGATAGTTGCTGGCCATCGAGATATAGCCAAACGCCTGCCATCCTCTGTGTGAAGGACAGAGGAGGGAAAAGGCAGTGGCGACACTTGCGCGGCTGGCCCGTCCAACCGAAAATTCCATCACCAGGATCGGGACTCCCAGAATTGCCAGGCAGATCAGATAGAGCAAAACAAAGGCCGCTCCGCCGTACTGCCCGACGATATAGGGGAAACGCCAGACATTTCCCAGGCCGATAGCACAACCCGCTGAGATCAGAAGAAAACCGATCCGGGAAGAGAAGGTTTCCCGTTGATTGCGATTCATGGCACACGCTCCTTATCAGGTGATGATGTGTCGGAAATAGGGTATTTTTCCGATGAGGCAACGATGTCCGGATAAATGGGCCGGCGGCGGGCAAACTAGGATCAGACGGGAGGAGGTGAAATCAGAATGGAACAGCAGGCAAACCGCAGCATCGGCTGCACCGTCAAGCAGTGCGCGCATCATTGCCAGAGCCAGAACTTCTGCACACTGTCTCAGATCAATGTCGGTACTCATGAGACCAATCCGACAAAGGTAGAGTGCACCGATTGCAATTCCTTCATTCCCAGAAAGTAAAACAAAAACCGGGGCCGGCAATGGAAGATACCGGCCCCGGTTTTTTCTTTGCCGGGCAGATCAGCTCTTCTTGGGATTGGGGTTCGGTTCGACCTCCATTGTCAGCTGAGTGACCTCGTTGGTCGGAAGCAGCTTGGCCATGACCACCAGACGGTAGTTGGTGTGATCGCCGGGGACATATTCGCCGCTGCAGGTCGAAAGGGTCAGGATCCGGTCCTCGGTTGTGACCGGCACATCGATGATATATTCGCTGCGGGCACGTGCCTCGTCGAGAATATACTGGAACTCCTCCTCCGACGGATGGGTCTGGATATAGTTGAAGTCGATGTGGGTGAAGAAAACGGCAAAGACCTGCCATACCAGATCATCTTCGGGGACAGAAAAATAGATGTAGGGGTTGTTGCGGACAAAGTCAATATCCTGTGCATAGTGGAAGAGCTGGGAGAACCGCTTGCCCTCAGGGTCATCCCGGTAGTCGGAATGGCCGTAGATGATGGTGTTTTTCACCAGGCTGTCCCGGTCGGTCAGCTCACAGCGGAAATCAGCGAAATAGCAGCCGAAAATATCATACTTCTTGTCTTCGTCGATCCGCAGATAGTAGTCGTTGTCCGGCCCCTGCAGAACGGCATTGTCGATTTCGGTGTTGGGAATATAGAGCCAGCCGACGGTGTCGGGATTGCGGGCAATTCCCTCGTCGATCTTCTCGACCAGGAAGACACGCTGGATTTCAAGATCCTCTTCGGGCTCAGGCTCCTGCTCCGGCTCGGAGGAGACAGCCTGGGAGGAACTGACGGGTTCCTGAGAACTGCTCTGACTTCCGCAGCCGGGGACGGAGGTCATGATCACACAGAGCGCAAACAAAAGGCAAAGGGTCTGCATCAGGCGGGAGTGTTTCATTTCGATTCCTCGTTTTCGTAGATTGAAGATGCGCCGCAACCGACGCACGGACAAATTCAGTTTAAACAAAAGGAAAGGCGCTGTCAAGAGGCCCGGCGCTTTCAGGCCTTGGAATTGGATGGGGAAGATGGTAAAATAAAATCCGGTGAAAAAGGAGAGATGACTTTGAGCGGATTGCTGATTGGACTGTTCGGGATGGTCCTGTGCTTTTCCCTGATCAACCTGCTGCTTTGCGCTGTCGACAAGCGGGCGGCCCAGAAGGGACGGCGGCGGATCGCGGAGAAACGGTTTTTTCTGTTTGCCGCGCTGGGAGGAGGACCTGGTCTGTGGTTGGGGATGCGCTGGTTTCATCACAAGACGAAACATCCTCTTTTTTGGTTTGCCGCGGTGGGAAGCACCCTTCTCTACGGCGGACTGTTTCTTTTTCTGCTGCTTCGGTTTGGCGGCCTTTTGTGAAAGCCGCCTTTACAAACCGGGAATTTGGCGGTAAAATATCAATTTGCCGGTGTCCGATCCGGCAAGGAGGCTGTCATGGGATATGATGTAATTTTGCTTGATGCCGACGGCACGTTGCTGGACTTTCAGGCGGCGCAGCGGCAGGCCTTTTTTTCCGCGATGAGGGAAATGGGCGTCCCGGCGGACAGCCAGATGCTCGAACAGTACGACCGGATTAACCGGATGCAATGGGAGCGGCTGGAGCGGGGAGAGGTGTCCCGGCAGGAGATGCTCTCTGAACGGTTTGCGCTGCTTTTCTCGGCCTACGGGCTGGAACGCAATGCCCAGGAGGCAAACCGGGCCTACGGTGCGGCACTGTGTGAGGCGGCGCCGCTTCTTGACGGGGCAAAACGGCTGTTGCAGGCGTTGGCCCCTGTGGCCGAATTGGCTATCGTCACCAACGGGGTGGCGCACAGCCAGCGGAGACGTTTTGCCCTCTCAGGGATCGACCGGTATGCCGGGCATATTTTCATATCGGGTGAAGTTGGATATGAAAAGCCGGATCCCCGGTTTTTTGAGGCTGTTCTGCGCGACTGCCAGGTCCGGGATCTCCAGTGTGTTTTAGTGGTCGGCGATTCGTTGTCTGCCGATATCGCCGGAGCGAATGCGGCCGGCCTCGACAGCTGCTGGTTTAATCCCAATGGCCATCCGCCTTCCGAAACGGCGGTACCAACCTACATGGTTTCTTCGCTGGCGGAGGTTGCCGCGCTGGTCTGGCACAGCCAGGGACGGGAACTTCCGGCGGAATTTCTGAAAAGTGAGGCGTCTTCATGAGTGTTCGTCAAAAAGCCTTTCCGGTTGCGGAACTGCTGCTGCTTTTGACCGCCCTGATCTGGGGCGGCGGCTTTATCTTCACCAATCTCGCGATCCTGGCGGGTTTGCCTCTGTCACTGATCCTGACGCTGCGTTTTGCGATACCGGCGGTGATGATGGCGGTCTTTTTCCGGCAGGAGATGGCGATTGCTACGCGGCGGGACTTTGCCTGTGGCGCAGGGGCGGGAGTCATCCTCTTCGTCGCCTTTTTTCTTCAGACCTATGGAATCAAGTATACGACGCCGGCCAATTCCGCTTTTCTTACAGCGACCAATGTCATTATGGTGCCGTTTATCAGCTGGCTTTTCTTTCGACAGCGGCCGCCAATTTCCGCCTTTCCGCTCGCTTTCACCTGTTTTATCGGCGCTGTTGTGCTGGCCTGGACGCCGGGGATGGGGATGAACTTCAATGTGGGGGATTTGTTAACCCTCTTCTGTGCGTTTATGTTCGCCTGCCACATCGCCTTTCTCGGCGCGGTGTCCGGGATTACCTCCAGCGCAGCGGTGCTCAGCGTCATGCAGCTGGGGGTATCTGCGGTGTTGTCCTTCCTGGCATTCTGTATAATCGACCGGGCCAGCTGCTCCTGGGAGGCGCTGCGCGAGGGAATGCTCCCGATGCTGTACCTTTCGCTGCTTTCAACCGGCCTCTGCTATTTCCTCCAGAATTGGGCCCAGCGCCGGGTGGCGCCTGCCAAAACGGCGATTCTGCTCTCCTGTGAGGGCCTGTTTGGCAGCCTGCTTTCGGTACTCTGTGGCTATGATACCCCGACGGTGACCTTCGTGGTGGGTGGTGCGATTATCCTGCTCTCGGTGGTTCTGGCACAGGTGGACTGGTCTTTTCTCCGGACAAAGAGAGAGCCGGAAGCGGTTTCTTCTCCCGGGACAAACCGCTCCCTTTGAGAGGCGAAGCTGCTTTTTGCCATGCTGCCTCGCTTTAGAAAAGGAAAGGCCTCCCGGCCAAAACCGGCCGGGAGGTTTTTTTCGCATAACACAAAAGACCGGTCAAACGACCGGCCTTTTGCTGGTGCGGATAAGAGGACTTGAACCTCCACCGAGTTGCCCCGACTAGAACCTGAATCTAGCGCGTCTGCCAATTCCGCCATATCCGC
>CASEBP010000076.1 GCA_949285275.1 uncultured Oscillospiraceae bacterium
ATCCCAGCAGCAGAAGGCCGACGACAAGGCTGAGAAGGAGGAGGCCAAAGCCGAATCCCAGCAGCAAAAGGCCGACGACAAGGCTGAGAAGGAGGAGGCCAAAGCCGAATCCCAGCAGCAGAAGGCCAACGACAAGGCCGAGAAGGAGGAGGCGAAGGCCCTGCGAAAGGCCGACGCCGCCTGACCTCTTTCCGCCTTTCCTGTGCAGAGCGGTCCGCCGGTGCGGGCCGCTCTGCCGCTGTCCGGGAAAACAAAAAAGCGAGCGGATTAACCGCTCGCTTTTTGCAAAGCTTCAAATACAGAAATGCTTATTTGAACTTTCTCTTCCGGGCCGCCTCAGACTTCTTCTTGCGTTTCACGGAGGGCTTTTCATAGTGCTCTCTCTTGCGAACTTCCTGAAGCACTCCGGACTTCGCGCACTGTCTCTTGAACCGTCTCAGCGCACTGTCAAGCGACTCGTTGTCCTTCACGCGGATTTCTGACATTTACCATTCCCTCCCAACGCCCTAGGCAGGAGTATTTATCCCGTTGGGATAACGAGAATATTATACAATAACCGCGGTCTTTGTGTCAAGTCCTACGGGGGTTATTTCGCGACAATGTTGACCAGCTTATTGGGGACGACGACCTCCTTGACAACCGTCTTTCCCTGCAGGGCGGCAGCCACCTCGGGGACGGCGCGGGCAGCGGCAATCATCTCTTCGCGGCTGCAGTCAAGCGGGATGTTGGTCCTGCCGCGCAGCTTGCCGGAGACCTGCACCGCGATCTCGACCGACTGCTCGACGCACTTGGCGGGATCGAAGGAGGGCCACTGCTGCTCGCAGACCATCCCGCCGAAGCCGCAGACCTGCCACAGCTCCTCGGTGAGGTGAGGGGCGAAGGGGTTGAGCAGGATGATCAGGGTCTTCAGCTCGCCGCGGGTGACGGCCTTGCGGTCGGCGATCTCGTTGAGCAGCGCCATCATCGCGGCGATGGCGGTGTTGTACTTGAGGGTCTCAATATCCTCCGAAACCTTCTGGATGGTGCGGTGCATCGAAGGCTCCAGCTCGGGCGAATAGCCTTCGCCGTCGGTGAGAATCTCCTGCAGACCCCAGATGCGTTCGAGGAAACGCTTGCAGCCCTTGATGGACGAGGTATTCCACGGGGCGGCCTTCTCGAAGTCGCCGACAAACATTTCATAGAGCCGCAGTGTATCGGCGCCATACTCATTGACGATATCGTCGGGGTTGACGACGTTGCCGCGGGACTTGCTCATCTTCTCGCCGTTCTCCCCGAGGATCATGCCGTGGCTGGTGCGCTTGGCATAGGGCTCGGGACAGGGGACGACGCCGATATCATAGAGGAACTTGTGCCAGAACCGGGAGTAAAGCAGATGCAGCGTTGTATGCTCCATGCCGCCGTTGTACCAGTCAACCGGCATCCAGTATTCGAGGGCCTCCTTGGGGGCGATAGCGGTGTCACAGTGCGGCGCAATATACCGCAGGAAATACCAGGAGGATCCGGCCCACTGAGGCATTGTGTCGGTCTCGCGGCGGGCGGGGCGTCCGCACTTCGGGCAGGTGACGTTGACCCAGTCGTCGAGGTGGGCCAGCGGGCTCTCGCCGTCGTCGGTCGGCTCATAGCTTTCGACCTCCGGCAGCCGCAGCGGCAGCTCGCTCTCGTCGAGCGGCACATAGCCGCAGTGATCGCAGCAGATGATCGGGATCGGCTCGCCCCAGTAGCGCTGGCGGGAGAAGACCCAGTCGCGCAGCTTATAGTTGACCTTTTCCCTGGCGATTCCCCGCTCGCTGAGGACGGCGATGATCTTCTTTTTCGCCTCTTCCACCGGCAGGCCGTTGAGGATATCGGAGTTGACCAGGATACCGGTATCGCAGTCGACGAAGGCCTCCTTCTCGACGTCGCCGCCCTTCACGACCTCGACGATCGGCAGGCCGAACTTTTTGGCGAACTCCCAGTCGCGGGTGTCATGGCCCGGCACGGCCATAATGGCGCCGGTGCCGTAGCTCATCAGGACATAATCCGAGACGAAGATCGGGATGGCGGTATTGTTGACCGGGTTGATCGCCTCGACCCCTTCGAGCCGGACGCCGGTCTTGTCCTTGTTGAGCTCGCTGCGCTCGAAGTCGGACTTGTGGGCCGCCTCGTCGCGGTAGGCGCGCACCGCGTCGATGTTGGAGAGCCTGTCCGCCCACTTCTCGAGGAACGGATGCTCGGGGCTCATGACCATGTAGGTGACGCCATAGAGGGTGTCAGGGCGGGTGGTGAAGATAGTCATCGTGTCGCCGGCCGTCGTGGCGAAATCGACTTCGGCGCCGGTCGAGCGGCCGATCCAGTTTTTCTGGGAGACCTTGACCCGGTCTATGTAGTCGACCAGGTCGAGATCGTCGATCAATCGCTGGGCATATTCGGTGATCTTGAGCATCCACTGGCTCTTAACCTTGCGGACGACCTCCCCGCCGCAGCGTTCGCAGACCCCGCCGACGACCTCCTCGTTGGCGAGGACGACCTTGCAGGAGGTGCACCAGTTGACCGCCATCTCCTTTTTATAGGCAAGGCCATGCTTGTAGAGCTGCAGGAAGATCCACTGGGTCCACCGGTAGTAATCGGGATCGGTGGTATTGATCTCCCGGTTCCAGTCGAAGGAGAGGCCGAGTGCCTGCAGCTGTGCCTTGAAGTGCTCGACATTCTTTTTGGTGACGATCTCGGGGTGAATGTGGTTCTTGATCGCGTAGTTCTCGGTCGGCAGGCCGAAGGCATCCCAGCCCATCGGGTACAGCACATTGTAGCCCTGCATCCGGCGCTTGCGGGCGACGATATCGAGGGCGGTATAGGAGCGGGGGTGCCCGACATGCAGTCCCTGCCCCGAGGGGTAGGGGAACTCAACAAGGGCGTAATACTTGGGTTTGGAATAGTCGTCGGTGGCGGCGAAGACGTTCTTCTCCGCCCAGATCTTCTGCCATTTTGCCTCAATGGCCTTGAAATCGTATCGCAAGGTTGACCCTCCCATCGGCCGCGGACGGCCGTTTCGTTGTTATTTGGTCCAGTCGATCTCAGGTGCGTCGCTCCAGAGCCGCTCCAGGGCGTAGAACTCCCGCGCTTCCTTGAGGAAGATGTGGACGATGACGTCGTAATAGTCGAGCAGGATCCAGGAAGCCGACTGGTAGCCCTCGATCCGCTTGGGCTCGAGCCCCTCGGCCGACAGCTTCTCCTCCACCTCGTCGGCGAGTGCCTTGACCTGGGTGGTGGAATTGCCGGTGGCGACGACAAAATAGTCGCCGATGGTGGTCAGGGTGCCGATCTGCAGGACTCGGACTTCCTCGCCCTTCTTGTTGTCGATCAGGGCGGCGATCTGCTTGGCGCGGTCCAATGTAGTCATAAGGCTCCTCCTTCTGGATGTCAAACGCCGCGGCCGCTACTCGGCTGGCGGGTCCCCGTCGTCGGGGAAATCCCAGCCGAAGTCGACCGGCGGATCGGTTTCGGGGTCGGGCTGCCCGGGGTCAGGCTGCTGCCTCTCGGGCGGGAAGACGAGCAAAAGCTCCCACGGATCAACCGGGTCGTCACTGCGAATCCCGGCATTGAGCAGCGCCGCCAGCTGGTAGCGGTCGGTACAGAGCACCGAATACCGGCCGTTTTCCGCCCCATATACCGGAATCCGATCGATCGAGATCCGGTCGGGCGAGAGGGCCAGCGCACGTTCAACGAGGGAAGCCAGCTCGGAAACAGGGATATCGGTTTTGATATGCCCCAGGTTGGCTGCGGCGATGGAAAGCGCCTCGAGCCGGTCCAGCTTCCGGGCGGCGTCGAAGGCCGCAAAGAGAAACTGCCGCTGCACCGCCAGGCGGTCGAGATCCCCCATTCGGTAACCGGTACGGCAGCGCAGCAGCCATTCGGCGTGCTCACCGTCCAGCCGCTGGTGTCCGGCGGGGATGGTCTTGCCGGGGAGGTAATCGATCGGCTGCTCCAGGTCGATCTCCACCCCGCCGACCGCATCGACCAGCGCGCGGA
>CASEBP010000077.1 GCA_949285275.1 uncultured Oscillospiraceae bacterium
CACCAGGTCGAATTCGCTCGGATGGTCGTCCATCGCCTCGGCATGGGGCCGGACAAAGGCGGTGATCTCCTCGAGCTCGCCAGGGGTGATCTCCTCCCCATTGACCCGCATCCGTTCGGAAAACCGGGTCAGATAGGGGGAGGTGAACAGCCCGGTCCGGTATCCCGCCGCCTGCAAAATGGAGGCAGTAATCGCCGCTGTCGACCCCTTTCCGTTGGTGCCGGCGATGTGGACAAACCGCAGCCGCCGCTGCGGATCCCCCATCCGCCCGAGCAGCTCCCGCACCCGGGACAGCGTCGCACGTTTGCCCCGCCAATCAACATTGTGAATATAGGAAAGCGCCTCCCACTGCTGCGCCATATTGCTCATCCTTTCTGCTTTTGCGCCGATATTCCGCTCCCATCATAGCACATCCCTCCCCAAATGAAAAGCGTCCGCCCCTGCCGAATCCCGGCGAAAAAGGACGGGCATCCCTTGAAAATATTCTCTCCTCCGGCTGGTCAACCAGGCCAAGTCATGGTACAATGATATTACAGAGTAACATCAGGAAGGGAGTTTTTCACGATGAAGGTCAAGATTGGCATCAATGGATTCGGAAGAATCGGCAGGGTTGTCCTTCGGCAGGCGTTGTCCATGCCGGATCGGTTTGAAGTCTGCGCTGTGAATTACCGGAATGTGGATCTCGAATACATGAAGTACATGATGAAGTACGACTCCACCTTTGGGCGGTACCCCGGGCTGGTGGAAGTGACCGACAAGGGCCTCTCCTTCAACGGAGTCGAGGTTCCGGTCTACAGCGAGGCCGACGCCTCCCATGTCCCGTGGGGCGAGGACGGCGCTCAGTACATCATCGAATCGACCGGCGCCTATGTCACCGAAGAAAAGGCCAACGCCCATCTCACCGCCGGCGCCAAAAAGGTCATCATCACCGCCCCCGCAAAAGACCAGTCCCCCACCTTCGTCATGGGGGTCAATCATCAGAATTACACCAAGGAGATGAAGGTCGTTTCCAACGCCTCCTGCACCACCAACTGTCTGGCGCCGCTGGTCAAGGTGATTAACGACGAGTTCGGCATCATCCAGGGCCTGATGTCCACCATTCATGCCGCCACTGCCAAGCAGAAGGTGGTCGATGCCCGCTCGATGAAGGATTGGCGCACCGGGCGGTCGGTTTTCGGCAACATTATCCCTTCCACGACCGGCGCCGCCAAGGCCTGCGGACTGGTCATTCCCGAAGTCAAGGGCAAGCTGACCGGCATGTCCTTCCGCATTCCGGCTGCTGACGTCTCGGTCGTCGACCTGACCGCCCGCCTCGCAACCGACACCACCTATGAGGAAATCTGCGCCGCCGTCAAACGTGCCTCTGAGACAACCATGAAGGATATCATTGCCTACTATGACGAGCAGGTTGTCTCGCTCGATTTTCTCGGCGACACCCACACCTGCAACTTCGACGCCAGCTCCGGCATCATGATTGACAAAAACTTTGTCAAACTTCTCGCCTGGTACGACAACGAATGGGGCTACTCCAACAAGGTCCTGATGCTTGCCGAACATATGGCCAGGGTTGATGCACAGTAAAACAAATCGCCCGATCTAAATGGCGCCCTTTCCTTCCTCGCCATGAGGAAGGAAAGGGCGCCCGTTTTTATCCGGGAACCGGCAGGTTCAATCCGGATAATCCGTCACAGAACAGCGAGAAGATGATTTGCCGCCTTCTCAATGTGGTAAACCACGCTGTTGCGGTTTCTGACCAGCTTGGTCAAAACAAAGCCGATGTCGTCCTGTCCCCGCATCTTGGGCAGCTTTGCCGTATCGGCCAGCAGTGCCAACGGAGTGGCCGGCACAGCAGGATCGTGCTCAAATTCCCCTACATAGGTGTAGTTAATGGTGGTCAGGCTGCGAAGCGCGGCGCTCAGCGCACGGTTAAACGGCTCTGTCTCCGCTCCCTCGGGCAGCGCTTCCCGCTTTGCGGTGAACTGGCGAATCGCGGCGTCCAGCTGATCCAGGGCATGATAGACGGCGGAAAGATCAAACAGGCCCTCGCCCTTGCGGTCATAGCCCGCTACGAACTCGCGCAGCTCAGCGGCCGCTTTGCCGATGTTCAAAGGAATCAGCGGCAGCGAGCACATACGGAGAACCGACAGCAGATAGATCTTGATGTCGGCAACCAGCTCGTTCTTTCCGATCTTGTCGATCGTATCCTCCTCGGTATGCCACCACCAGCCGTAACCCGAGCCGCCAACCCGCGCACGCTTCTCCTTCGGAAGGTTCGACAGCAGCATGTACATCGACGTCAGACCCGGCCCCCAGAAGGACTGATCTCCCGCTCTTACCGGTCTTTCGCAGACCGGATCCACACCGATCACCTTTTTGATCACCGAAGATTCGAGATCTCTCGATTCGGCAACAGCCGTCACCTCGGAATAATCCGTGGCACCCAACGGGCCGGGCGAATCGATGTTGACATAAGCGATGCAATTCTTATGCAGTTCCAGCCAGTTGTTATCGCAATACCAGGTGGAACCGCCGTATCTGCCGGTCGAATGGCCGGGCCACCAGCAAATCTTCACCCCTCTGATCAGGCTCGGCTGGACGCTCTTGAGAACGCGGGCGAGCTCCAGACAGGTTGTATTCCCCGTCACGTTGTCGGTCGCTCCCTGA
This sequence comes from uncultured Oscillospiraceae bacterium, assembly GCA_949285275.1. Taxonomy (GTDB): domain Bacteria; phylum Bacillota; class Clostridia; order Oscillospirales; family Ruminococcaceae; genus Yanshouia. Next base: position 2,665 of record CASEBP010000077.1, read on the forward strand.
TGCCAGGAATCGATATGCCCGCCAACCAGGATAAATTCATCGGTCTTGCCCGGGATAACCGCCTCCAGCAGATGCTGCTCCCTCCACCGGGTATCGGTGACCGAATACATTCTGACAATCACCGTCTCCTTCTTGAGGGACTCAATCAGCTCCATTCCATCCTTATTCTTGATGGAGAGAACCGGAATGGTGAGGAGGCTGGAAAGCTTCTCCGGCGTGGGCGTTCCCCAGATCGACGTGACGATGCCTTCATGAATGACATCCTCCTCGCTGGGCCACATATGAATATAGCCAATCGCGCCCTTCTTCTGGGCAAAAATCATGTTTTGCCGCCCGCCGCCCTCGGTCAGAACGATCTTTCCTCTCAGATCGGTCGCCTCCAGGGTTTTCATCGTCTCCTTGTCGGTGAACATATCCTTACCGCCCGGAATATAAACGACCTCGCCCTCGACCCCTTCCGGCGGCGTATTGGCGGAAAAGGCGCGGGTCTTCGCCTGAATATAACGGCCGTTCTGGGAGGTAACCTCCACCTTTCCGCTGATGGGGTAACTCAAAAAGCCCTGATAGCGATGAATCGTGCTCTGCACACCGTATTCATCCAGTTTGGAGCGAACAAAATCGATCGCCGCAAACTCCTCGGGACTTCCCGAATTCTTGGTATCTTTATAGATGACCTCCAAATTGGGCCAGAAAATATCCGGAGAAACCTTCGCCAACACTTCATCCTCAAACGCCTGGTCAAATGTAATTTTCATAACAATCCTCCTTATGCTTCACTCACAACAAATTGTTACACCGTAATTCCGTGCAAGAGTTTAAGCAAAATCTGGCCGTCGGCCCATGCAAGATAGTTGGCAAAGGCATATCCTATCGTTGCAAAAATAATCGAAAGCGGAATCATTTCCGGCACTCCGGCCACAGTCGGGATCATCGGGGCGCTGGCGCCGCCGCCGATCGCCGCCATCGACGCAGTCACCGAAGTGAGGGCATCAACACGCAGTATTTTCGCCGAAATGATGACAAAGACCTTATGGAGCATGTACATCGTCAAGACCACCGGGAAAAGGTTGATCATCTCGAGCGAAGCCAGCAGATCCGCCTTCAGGAAGATCGCCATGACCGACAAAAACAGCAGCGGCATCGCAGCGTGTTCGATGAGTTCAAACTTTCCGACGGGCGTAAACGTCCCCACCACTAAGCACACGGTCGTCAGAATCAGATACCACGAAATTGTAATCTCTCCACCGCCGGGAAGCGGAATGGGCTTGATAAATTTCGCGACAAACTGTGAAACGGCAATGCATCCCATGACCGACGCAACCATCATCAGCGTGGTCTTGGTGTTGATGGGGAAGTACTCCTTGTTCTTGGCATGGGAATGTACCTCCGCAGCAAGGGCCTTGGGATCCTGAAGCGGCTTAATCCAGCTGTTAAGCCGGCCCAGCATCGCATCGGAACCTGCAACGCCGAACAGGATCATGCAGGAAACTGTATACACCAGCATGTTGATCGCCGTAATCGCACCGATCAAATCGTGATCGATCTCCAAAGCCGCGGCGGTTGCCAACATGTTTTCGGTTCCCCCGATGGCAGCGCCGGCACAGGAGGCCAATGTCTTAACCCCCAAAACATCAGGCCGAAATACGATACCTGCCACCAGGGCTCCAAAGAAGGTGGCAAAGCAGGCGCACACCATAACGACAAACACCCGTGGTTTCAAGCTTTTGACCATCGCACGGATGTCGATGGACAGCAGCAACAGTGCCAACGCTACCGGTAATCCCACATTGTAAATGTTGTTATACAAGGCATAATCCGGAGCGGGGAAGATTCGCAGATTCGAAAGCGCCAGGGCGATAAAAAAAGTCGGAACCTGCGGACCCAAGCTGCGAGTCACCTTGAATTTCGGGGTGACATAGTGGATCCCTGCCAGGATTACGCACATCAGCCCCAGTACAAGCACCTGTGTCCACAGATCGTTGAGGCCTATCATCTGGATCAGGGAGGTTTCAAACATCAGGTCACTTCCTTTCAAAACGGCCGCAAAACTTTACACTTAATAAATTTTGGGGCTTTGGATAATGTGATAGCGCACCATAAATATCAGCTGATGAATCGCCACATAAATCGGATTGATGACCGGCAGATGAAGCGTGGACTCGATCTCACCCGCCATGTCCTGAAAAGCCATACTCATACATCCCAAAACCAGGGTGTCCGCTCCATCGGATTGGACGGCACGATTCGCCACTGCGACGGCCTGCTCCAGCGCCTTTTTCCGATTCTGGCGGATCTCCAGCACCGGGATATTCAGCGCCCGCATCGACGCCATATGGCCTGCCAGGGCATATTTCTCGACCAGCTCGGTGGTGAATGGAATGCAGCTTTCTACCGGCGAAAGAACAGAAAAACGCTTTCCGATTTGGTTGGCGAGATGGATGGCAGGACCGCAGCATCCCAAGATCGGAATCTTTGCCTTTTCCCGCACCGCTTCCAATCCTGGCTCTCCGAAACATCCCACCAGCACGCCGTCCGCCTGTCCATTCAATTGTTCGATGGCGTGAAGCATGCCAGGCACACCACAGAACTCATCCCGCATGGTTTGAATCGAGAGAGGCCCGCCTGGATTGTCTACGATGCGGATCTCTACACCGGCAGGCACCAGTCTCTGCAAAAAAGCCCTGCGTTTCTCCTTCTCCTCCGCCGCAGCAGCAGAGATGGACATATCGGTAGGCGACAAATAAATGAGACGCAACTGCTTTCACCTCCATAGCTATCCCAGAAACTTGCGAACCGGGAACATGCATGTTATAATGGGCGCATCAGCGGGTGATCAGGCCGCTGCTCGGAAATCAGCCCATTTTCCCTCATAAAAAGTGTAACAAATTTGTGCAGAAAATGAAATTTGATCTTTCTTATTGAAACCCTTTAATTTCTTTTATGAGAATATTCGGGCTGTTTTGATACATTGCTGCAATATCTATCAATCCATGTCGAATTGTTATAGCATCCCCTATTCATTGACCTCCTATGGCGGATGAATATGCGATTCTGCGCCGGTTTCATCCTATCATTTCAGGCAAGGGACAGAGGCAGTGCAGCCCAAAGAGAAGCCGTTGCCGGCGGGGAGGATACCCATGCGAATCGAACAGCTTGAACAGGTAAAACAAATCGCCATGACAAAATCTCTGGGAAAAGCTGCCAGCAGCCTCTTTCTCACACAGCCTGCACTGAGCTATTCCATCAAAAGCCTGGAAGAGGAACTGGGGGCTCCGCTTTTTATGCGTACCTCCAAAGGGATGCTTCTGACCCCCTTTGGCGAGGAATTCCTGTCCTATTCCGAGCCCATCTTCCAGCATTGGGAGGTATTGAAAAGCCTCGGGCCTTCCCTTGCCAAAGAAATCCCGACCGTTTTTGGCGTTTCCTGCACCTATCTGCGCCTCCCCAACCGGCTGTATACCGAACTGATCGAAAAATACCGCCAACAGGGGGTCTATTTTCACTACTATGAACGCCCCATTCAGGGGGTTGTGGAAGATCTGCTGGAGCGAAGATCGGAAATCGGCATTGTCTCCATCTCCGGGGTGCTGAAAAAGCGCAACCAGGAGCTTTTCCGCCAAAACGGGATTCAATACACCCCTATCTGCCAGGACCCCAATGTCTATGTACTGGTTGGGCGTCACAACCCTCTGTTCCACTCGCCGCTCAAGCAGTTAACCGCCGACATGCTGGTGGATTACCCCATCCTCTGCTACGGCAAGGTCTTCCACTCCTTCATCACCGACTATAATCTGATGGGGCTGGGGCATCTGAAAAATCGAATCATCGTGTATGACCGCGCAGTCTATCACGATATCCTTACCTCCAGCGACTGCTTTGCCATCTCAAATTTCGGCAGCAATATTTACCTGCCCCACAATGAAAACAGCCAGATTCGCGTCTTTTCCATGGCAAACCCTTACCGGGGATTCCACGGTTACGAAGTGGGCTGGGTTTGTCTGGAGGACCACCCACTCTCCAACATCGCTCAAGACTTTATGAGATGCTTCATCGAGCTGACCAACGAAAGCCTGGCCGAGAAGCGCCGCCTTTCCGAGCTAACCCCATAATCACAAAAATACAGCCCCGTTCCTTTAGAAACGGAGCTGTATTTTTTATCATTTTCTGATCATCACCCGGTCGATCGCCCGCCGGTGCAGATTGGCGACCTGCCGTTCGCTGTAATGCATCGTCTCGGCGATCCGCTGCATTGTCATTCCATCGACATACCGGTAACAGAGCAGCAGCTGAAGCCGCTCCTCCCCCACCGAACGGATCGCCCGCTCGATTCCGCGGCGCATTGACGCGAGGTCGGCCAGCCGGCATCCCAGTTCCGCTTCCAGCCGGACGATCTCGCCGGGCCTGTCCATTCCCTCGGCGCAGGACCGCCAGGCCGCCAGTTCCGCTTCGAGCCGGAGCATCTCCCGCTTGTAGTCGCCATAACGCATCAGATAATCCTTTTTCTCCTGTGGGGACAGTGGTTTCATCCGCAGGCCTCCCTTCTGTTGCTTATTATACCACAAAGTAACTTAATACGCAACAACAGATCGAAATTTTCCCACAGAAAAAGGCCGGAAGAGTTTCTTCCGGCCCTCTCTTTACCAGTGATTACAACTGCAAATCTCCTCAAACGGCTTGCGGATCTTGTTGCGCGGGGGGTGACACAGCTTGTCATATCCCACGGTAATGATCAACCGCGGTTTGGCCTCCGGCGGGATACCGAAGGCATCGCGCAGCTTCTGCTCGTGGAAGGTCCCAATCATACAGCTGCCCAGTCCCCGGTCGGTCGCCGCATAGCAAAAGGTCATCGCAGCCATTCCGATATCCATCTGGGCAAACCGCTGCGACTCGTACCGCGCTGCCACCAGCGGCTTGAGGGTCGCTTTGACCTCGCAAATTACAACAAAGGCGGGCACCTGCTCTCCCCAGGGGCAGCCGGTCAATCCATCGTCGTCCAGAGCGTCGATCAGCTTCGCCCGGGCCTGCGGCTCGTCAATGATGATAAACCGCCAGGGC
>CASEBP010000078.1 GCA_949285275.1 uncultured Oscillospiraceae bacterium
CATGCCACCTTGGTCGAGACAGACAACAAAGCTTTTGGGAAGATCCTGCGAAACGTTGGTGATTCGCAGCTCCTCCTCGGCGCGGGCAAGAAACTGCCGGGTAATCTTACCGACTGACGTTGTTTCGATATCAAAGATCCCGACAATCTCATCGGTGCGTACCACCGTGTCCTGTCCAAGATGCAGAAACATACCGATTCCTCCCACCGCCTAGCACAGACGGCCGTTTTTCATTTCGAAGCGGGCATCAACCTCGCTCACCTGATCGGGATCGCAGCATGTGATGAGAATCTGCCGCCCGGTAAGCCGGTGCAGCAGATAATCCCGCCGCAAAAAATCCAGCTCACTCATGACATCGTCGAGCAGAATAACCGGTGGCTGACCGACGACCTCCTCGATCAGCGCACTTTCCGCCAGTTTGATGGCAAGAACACCGCTTCGCTGCTGACCCTGAGAACCAAACGCCCGGGCAGAAACCCCATTGATCCGCACATCGAGGTCATCGCGATGCGGACCGACCGAGGTGGTTCCGGTACGCAGGTCATCGGCACGGCGTTCCCGGAGCAACCGGATCATCGCATCCTCATCCGCCGCTTCTCCATCGCCGGCACTCGGACAGTAGCAGAGGGAGAATTCTTCCCGTCCCGTTGAGATTCCGCGATAAAATTCACAGGCAAACGGAGCGAGCCGCTGTACAAAGCTTTGACGGGTCCGGGTAATCAGTGCGCCGCGCCGGGCGAGAACTTCATCCCAGACCTCAAGGGTATCGATCAATGCCGGCTGATACTGCGCGTCCCGCAGCAGCGCCCCCCGCTGGACGAGCAGCCGGTGATACTCAGCGAGAACCGCCTGATACCGGGGCTTAATCTGTCCGATTGCGATATCAAGACAGCGGCGGCGTTCCGCCGGTCCGCCTTTGATCAGGCTTAAATGAACGGGAGAAAAAACCACACAGCACAGATTTCCTGACAGAGCGGCAGCCGAATCCACCGGCAAGCCATCAAAAAGAATTTCCTTTTTTTCCCCTAATCGAATTCTGCCCTGATGTTCGCCCGAACAATCCGAAAACCACAGCGAAAGACCCGCCTGCTTCCCTCCAATTGGGATCAGTTCGGCCTCCTTCGCCCCTCGAAAGCTTTTTGCCCCCGAAAAGAGCCAGATGGCTTCCAGCAGGTTGGTCTTTCCCTGACCGTTTTCTCCGTAGATGACATTAACCCCTGCACTGGGGACAAAATCGACGCCGGCAAGGTTGCGGAACGCTTCGATGAAGATCCGGGAAACCTTCAAGGCGCCACGACCTCCCATTCCTGGCCGCCGGCTGTAATCCGGTCGCCGGGACGGATTTTCTTTCCCCGCATAGTGCAGGGCATTCCATTGACCAGAACCTCTCCGGCCTGCACCATTTCCTTGGCTGTTCCGCCGGTAGGTGCGGCACCGCAGAATTTCAACAGCGCGTCAAGCTTGATAAATTCGGTAGTAATTTCGATCTGCCGCATGGATCATCCCTCCGCCTTCAGCCGGACCGGCAGCACAAGGAAGAGGAAGGCATCCCCGGAGACCGGGACGATCTTCATCGGAGCGAGCGGTCCGCTGACCTGCAGCAAAACCTCGTCGCATCCGGCTGCACGCAGCGCATCGAGCAGATAGCGGTTATTAAAGCCCATCTCCAGTGCACCGCCGTCCACCGCGGCGAAGACCGAATCGCTTGCCCGGCCCAATGAGGTCGAGCAACTCAGATCGATGCCTTTTTCATGAAATTTGACCCGGAGCGGACTGCGGATTCGGTCGGAAATCAGAAGGCCGACCCGTTCAACCGCATCGATCAGGCAGCGGGTGTTGACCCGCACCGAAAGGGAATGCCCAGCCGGAATAGCGGCGCGGTAATCGAGAAATTCCCCTTCGAGCAGGCGGGAAAAGATCTGGAAATCACCGACGGAAAAGACAATATGCTTTTTCGAGATCTTCATGCCGGCGTTTTCTTCGCTCTCCTCATCAAGAACCCGGGAAACCTCCGACAGGGCGCGCCCCGGAACGATAAAACGAAGCTCCCGGTCAAAGGAAACCGCTTCCCGCCGTACCGCCAGGCGATAACCATCAACCGAAACAACTGACAGGCTTCCCTCCTCAAGCTCAAAGAGGGAGCCGGTATGGACCGGCTTGGCATCCGACTGGCTGACAGCAAAGAGGGTCTGCCCGATCATCGATTTAAGGGTTCCCTGCGGCAGCTCAAAGTCGATGACCTCCCCAATTGACGGAAATTCGGGAAAATCCTCCCCCGGCATTCCCAAAATGGTAAATTCGGTGGCGCCGCCCTTAATTTCGGTCAGACATTTTTCACCGACCGAGATTGTGATGAACTCGTCATCGAGCCGGCGGGCAATGTCGAGAAACACCTTGGCAGGCAGAACAATTTCTCCAGGTTCATCGACCTGGGCATCGATTCTTGTCGAAATCCCGGTGTCAAGATCATAACCGAACAGTTCCATTCCGGCGGCAGAACACCGGATCAGAATTCCCTCGAGGGTTGGGATGGAAGAATGGGCGGAAACGACCCGCCCAACAACGGCGGCCGCTTCGCACAGTGCGTTTTTTTCGCATTTGATTTTCATCAGCGGAGCTTCCTTTCGATAGAAAGATAAAAAGAAATAAATATTTAGTAGGAGTAATAGGCGGAGTGGAAGGGTTGAAAACCCGGACAAAGCCCTTTGCGAATCGAAAAAATCGGGAAAAGGTTCTCTTTGAAAACCATTTGAAAGCTGTCAATCCTCAACATTGACTGAAATTGGATGTGAATTCTTGTGGAAAAGTATGGTGAGAATGTTGAAAAAATGTTTAGTTTCAACATTTCTTTCAACATATTCACCGTTTTACACCGTTCAAAAGCAGGGGAAACAACATTCACTGGTCGCGAATATTTTTGATGATGTCTTCGATGGTATTGCGGTACTGTGCGTTGCTGTTCATTGTTGTTTTGCTCTGCTTGATGGTATAGACGATGGTCGAATGGTCACGGCCTGAGAATTCCTCTCCGATCGATGCCATCGACATATGGGTGACCTCCCGGATGATATAAACCGCTGCCTGGCGTGCAAGCGAGACGTTGGCGGTGCGGTCCATCGAGCGGATATCTTGAGGCGAGACCTCAAAGTACCGGGAGACTTCATTGATAATTCGCTCGACCGTTACCGAAACCGGCTGGCTGTCGTTGAGGATGTCCCGAATCGCCTTCTGGGCGATTGAAATGGAGGGCGGGGATCCGGCGAGCAGCTTGAAAGCCTTCATCTTTTTGACGGTTCCCTCAAGCTGGCGGATATTGGTTTTCAGCCGGTTGGCAATATACTCGGTAATCTCGTCGGGCAGGTCGAGATCCAGCAACTCGGCCTTTCGGCGGAGGATGGCCATCCGGGTTTCATAGTCAGGTGGTTGAATATCGGCAATCAGGCCCGATTCAAACCGGCTGCGGAGCCGGTCCTCGAGGGTTTTAATCTCCTTTGGCGGCCGGTCGGAGGTCAACACAATCTGTTTGTTGGATTCATACAGCGCATTGAAGGTGTGAAAGAATTCTTCCTGGGTGCTGACCTTGCCGCTGATGAACTGGATATCGTCGACAAGCAGGACATCGGCTTTGCGGTATTTGTCGTGAAAGGCCTTGGTCCGGTCGGTTTTGATCGCGTTGATCAGTTCGTTGGTGAAATCCTCCCCCTTGACGTAGATGATTTCGAAGGAGGGGTAGTTGACGGCGATCTCGGAACAGATGGCCCGCATCAGGTGGGTTTTCCCCAGCCCCGAATCCCCGTAGATAAACAGCGGATTATAGGAGGAGGAGGGATTGTTGGCCACCGCGACGCTCGCCGCATGGGCAAATTTGTTGGAGGAGCCGACAATGAAGGTTGAGAAGGTATAGGCGTATTCACCGTTGGGCAGGAAACTGGAGTTGAGATCCAGAGCATCCTCCTCCGGTTCTCCTGCGGTGGTGAGAGACGGTTCAGCCGCCGCCTCGGGAGAAACGGCACGGCGATCCTCTTCGCTCTGTACCGAAACCTGCACTGGAAAACCGACCACCTCCTGGAAGGCGGTGGTGAGAAACTCCAGATACTTGCTTTCGATAATCTGGCGGCGGAAGTTGGTGGGAACCAGCAGAACCGCTCCGTTTTCGTCAAAGCTGTCGCAGAGAATATCCCGGATCCAGAGATTGTAGGGGCCGGCCGGCATCTTTTTCTGACAATATTCCTGCACATAGGAGAAGATTTCCTGGGTGGCGTCCATATCGACCTGTCCTCCAAAACAGGCCCCGACGGGCCTGTGTAATATTCCTCTTTATTCTAGCACAAAACCGGGGTATTTTCAACGTTTTCAACCGGAAAATGGCGCTCCACTATAATAGGTATTTCCTCGCCGCAGTCATCCCGGGGGAATTTTTTGCGGGTTTTTTGATAAAAGGTTCTTGACTTTACAGCCGGGGATAAGCTATACTAGTACTCTGCAAGGTTTTCCCTGAAAGGAGGGTCTGCGATGCTCAGGACTTATCAGCCGAAAAAGCTCCAGCGCAAGAAGGAGCATGGTTTCCGCAAGAGAATGAAGACGAGAAACGGACGGAAGGTACTCGCCCGCCGCCGCGCCAAGGGCAGAGCTCGGCTCACGTACTAATTCTGTAAGGCCACACCGTCTGGTTTGTGGCCTTTCTTTCTGTTTACCGCAAACAGAAGCAGAGGAGCTGTTTCCCGTTGCGTAGAAGGATCGTTACGCTAACCCGCAATCAGGATTTCAAACGGCTTTACCGGAAAAAAGGTGAGGTGGGGCCGGTCCTGGTCAGCTATGCTGCGAAGAACCGGCTTGGCTTCCACCGGATCGGCGTCACCACCAGCAAAAAGATCGGAAAAGCGCATGATCGCAACCGCGCCCGCCGGGTGATTCGGGAGGCGTTCCGGCTGCTGGCGCCGTCCCTGACCGAGAAGGCGGGCTATGATTTTGTCTTTGTCGCGCGGGTGCGGACAACCTCCTGTTCGATGCAGGAGGTTTACCGTCTGATGAAAAAACAGCTTGCCCCCTATTTGAAACAACATGATGAAACGGATGCTTGAGGCGCTGATCCGCTTTTACCAGCGCCATATCTCCTGTAATACCCAGCCCCATTGCATCTACATTCCAACCTGCTCCCGCTACGCCCTTGAGGCGATCGACCGATTCGGCGTGATACGGGGCGGGTTACTTTCAGTTTGGCGGCTGCTGCGCTGCAACCCCTTTTCGCGCGGCGGCTACGACCCGGTTCCCGACCATTTCACCTTCCGCCGGGAGTGGAAGGTCTATCCCCCGAAAAAACAAGGGAAGCGCCGCCGGTAACGCCGGAGCCCCCTTCTCAATAGAAAATGCGTATTTGGAGGAAGCTGCCGCATGATACAACTGTTTTCGATTATCGGAACCCCGTTGGGCTGGATCATGTACCAGATCAACAACTTCACCAACAACTACGGCCTGACCCTGATTATCTTCTCGATTCTGCTCAAGGTCTGTATGATTCCGCTGGGAATCAAGCAGCAGAAGGGTCTGATTTCCAGTGCCCGGATGCAGCCGAAGATGCGGGCGATCCAGAAGGCCTACGGCAACAACAAGAAGCGTTATTCCGAGGAGCTGCAGAAACTCTATAACGAAGAGCATTTCTCTCCCCTCTCCTCCTGCCTGCCGATGCTGATCCAGTTCCCGATCCTGTTCGGCATGCTCGACGTCATCTATTACCCGATCAAGCACATGCTGCGGCTGCCTGCAGAGACGATCAATGAGGCGATCACCATCGCCACCGGTATCCTTGGCGAAGGAAATCTCAATGCATATTCCAAGGAAATCAGCGTTATTTCGGCGGTCCGGCAGAATGCTGCCCCCTTCTATGAAGGACTCGGCGCCGAGGTGACCGACAAAATCCTGAACTTCGACTTTACCATGTTTGGTCTCAATCTGTTCGACCAGCCGACGTTAACCCCTGAGGGAAAATCTATGGGGTTGTATTTTGCGTTGCTGCTCATCCCGATTCTTTCTGGTCTGACCTCGCTGCTGATGAGCCTGATCACCAAGCAGTCGACCGCCTCGACGACCGACGGGCAGCTGGCTGGAATGAACAATTCGATGATGATCATGATGCCGGTAATGAGCATCTGGATCTCCTTTATGGTGCCGGCTGGCGTCGGTATTTACTGGCTGATTTCCAATATCTGCTCCTGTGTCCAGTCCTTTGTCCTCAATAAGATCATGAATCCTGCCGAAGAGATCGCCAAGGCCAAGGCGGAACAGGAAGCCCAGCGGGAAGCTGAACGGCAGGAGCGGATTGAACAGAAGAAAAAAGCCCGGGAGCAGGGGATCAAGGATCCCGATGAGAAGGGCCTGACTCAGAAAGAAATCGCCCGCAGGAAGCTCGCCGAAGCAAGACGGCGGGACGCCGAGCGGTATGGCGAGGAATATGTCGAAGTGACCGACGACGATATCAAGTGATGTCGCTCGGACAGGGAGGTTAAAGGATGCGAAAGGAAGTCATTGCCACCGGAAAAACGGTTGACGCTGCCATTGACAATGGATGCGCGGAACTTTCGGTGGAGCGCGGTGAAATCGACTTTGAAATTCTCACAATGCCGAAAAAGGGATTTCTCGGCCTAAGCCAGATTCCGGCCAAGGTTCGGGTTTTCATCGATCTGCCCGACCCCCCCGCCCCCGCGGCGGAGAAGGCCGCTTCGGCCAAACCGGTTTCCCGCCCGCAGCAGGAGAAGGAGAAGCCTGCTCCCCAGCCGGCGCCGGAGAAGCCGGCCGTCAAACCCCAGGAGAAACCTGCTGTTAAGCCCCAGGAGAAGCCTGCGGCCAAGCCTCAGGAGAAGCCGGTCACGCCTGTCCGGGAAGAAGTACCCGCCGAGCCGGAGACTCCGGCACAGCCGGAGGCTGCTCCCTGTGATTTTGGCAATAAAGTTGCGCTGACCGAAGAATATCTGCGGTCGATTTTGCAGGCGATGGGGCTCTCTGAGGTCACTGTTTCATCCACAACCCATGAAAACATCATCCAGGTCCGGCTTTCGGGGGATGTGGCCGGGGTAGCAATTGGCCGTCATGGTGAAACTCTTGACGCACTGCAGTATCTGACCGGTTTGGCCGCCAATCGCGGTGAAGGGGATTATGTCCGTGTTGTGCTCGATTCGGGCAATTATCGGGATAAGCGCCGCGCCACCCTCGAGCAGCTCGCCCGCCGGCTGGCCAACAATGCGCTGCGTACCGGAAGAAGCACCACCCTTGAGCCGATGAACCCGTATGAGCGCCGGATTATCCATTCGGCCATCTCCCAGATCGAAGGAGTCACCTCTGCCTCGACCGGCGAGGAGCCCAACCGCTGTGTCGTCATTTCTCCGGTCAACCCGGTGGCTGCTCCGGCCCGGGATTCCCGTGGATCCCGCGACCGCAGACCCCGCCGTGATGGGGGACAGTCGCGCTCGGGACGGTCGGGACAGCGAGATGGACGGCGGGATTCCCGCCGCGACACCCGCCGCAGGGAAAAGCCCGCCCCCTATCAGGAGCAGGGACGCCGGGAGGTCGCGCCCACCGAGGCGGAGAACCAGCCGCTCTACGGCAAGATCGAAATCTGATCCCAGACGGGGCCGCCGCGTGATGCAGATTCATCCGCAGCGGCCCCTTTTTCAACCGGATCGTTCGGATGTTGTGGAAAGGAGAGCAGGATGCAGCAGACGATTGTAGCGGCAGCTACCCCAAACGCCATTTCTGCGCTGGCAGTGGTGCGGCTTTCGGGACCGCAGGCGATTGAGATTGCCGGTCGGATTTTCCGCCCCGTTTCGGGAAGGCCGCTGGAGAGCCTTCCCGGATATCATGCTGCTTACGGAAGCTTTGTAACCCGGGATGAAGTGCTCGATGAGGGAATTGTCCTGGTACTTCGGGCGCCCAAGAGTTATACCGGGGAGCAGATGGCCGAACTTTCCTGTCATGGCAATCCGGCGATCACCGCCCGGCTTATTGCCGCCTGTGTGGCCGAAGGGGCACGCCCTGCGGCTGCTGGAGAATTTACCCGCCGGGCCTTCGAAAACGGCAAGATTGACCTGGTACAGGCCGAAGCGGTTGCGGAACTGATCGAGTCGGAGGGCCGTGCGGCCGCTGCAGCGGCACTGGCGCGGCGGGACGGGACGCTGAGCCGGGAGATCGGGGCAGTGGCCGATGCGCTTTCCTATCAGGCGGCGGAGCTGGCGATGTGGGCCGACTACCCCGAGGAGGAGGACGCCCCCGCTGTCACCCGGGAGGGGTTGGAAGCGGCGCTTGACCAGGCAAAGGATGTCCTTGAACAGCTCTGCCGCGGTTATCGCAGCGGCCAAATGCTCCAAAACGGTATCGCCGTTGCGATCGCCGGAAGCCCGAATGTCGGCAAGTCCACGCTGCTCAACCGTCTCTGTGGAGAGGACCGTTCCATTGTGACCGACATCGCCGGAACGACCCGGGATGTCGTTGAAGGCACCGCCGAACTGGATGGGGTTACCGTCCGGCTGCTGGACACCGCAGGCATCCGACAGACCGGTGATCGGATCGAACAGATCGGGGTCGACCGGGCCAAACGGGCCATTGAGACGAGCGACCTGGTTCTTTTCCTGCTCGACCGCAGCCGCCCGGCAACCGAGGAGGAGCGGCTGCTCTATCAGCAGGTCAAGAACCGGCCCCATCTGGTTGTCTCCAACAAGATCGATCTGCCCGAGGCGGCCGGGGCACAAATTCCACCGTTTGCCGCTGTCGATGTTGAAATCTCGGCCGAAACCGGTGACGGGATCGACCGGCTGTCCGAAAAAATCCGGCAGGTTCTCGGCTTGAATCTGACGCAGGACCATTGTCTGATTGCGTCTCAGCGGCAGTATTCCTGCGTACAGCGTGCTGCCGAAGCTCTTGACGGGGCGATTGCGGCGCTGCGGGAGGGGGTCACCCTTGATGCGGTCGGGGTGCTGCTCGATGAGGCGATCGAACCGCTTGCCGAGCTGACCGGACAAAAGGTCTCCGAGGCGGTATTGGCGCAGGTGTTTTCTCATTTCTGCGTCGGTAAATGACGGTGGGAGGCGGCGGATTTTATGATGCTCCAACCGATCGGGGGAAGGAAAACGGATGATCAGATTTATTGCACAGCAATATGATGTAGCGGTAATCGGGGCGGGACATGCCGGCTGTGAGGCGGCGCTGGCCGCTGCCCGGCTGGGAAAGCGGACCGCTCTCTTCACTCTGTCACTCGATGGAGTCGCGAATATGCCCTGCAACCCGTCGATCGGCGGAACGGCAAAGGGACATATCGTCCGGGAGATTGATGCTCTCGGCGGAGAGATGGGCCGGGTTGCCGACCAGACGATGCTGCAGAGCCGGATGCTCAACCGCGGAAAAGGTCCCGCCGTCCATTCGCTGCGGGTACAGAGCGACCGGGTTCGCTACCATGAGCGGATGAAACAGGTGGTCGAGCGCTGTGAAGGACTTGATCTGATTCAGGCCGAGGTGGTGGAGATCACCGTCCAGGGCGGCAAGGTCGCTTCGGTTGTGACCGCACTGGGCGCCGAATACCCCTGTCGCACCGTCATTGTTGCGACGGGGACCTACCTGCGGGGAAAGATTTTTATCGGGGAATTTTCCCAGGAGTCCGGACCCGACGGTTGTCATCCGGCTAACCCGTTGGCCGACTGTCTGGGCCGCCTCGGGCTTCCGATGCGCCGGTTCAAAACCGGTACCCCTGCGCGGGTCAATCGGCGGTCGATCGATTTTTCCCGTCTGGAGGAGCAGCCGGGGGATGAGCGGATTATCCCCTTCTCGAGCGATACCGATCCGGCAACCCTCCACAACCGGATGGTCTGCCATATCGCCTATACCAATGCCGAAACCCACCGGATTATCCGGGAAAATCTCGATCGGTCTCCCCTTTTCGCGGGGGTGATCGAGGGAACCGGTCCCCGCTACTGCCCGTCGATCGAGGACAAGGTGGTGCGGTTTTCCGACAAACCCCGTCATCAGCTCTTTATCGAGCCGATGGGGGAATCGACCGAGGAGATGTACCTGCAGGGGATGAGCAGCTCCCTTCCTTTTGAGGTGCAGCTGGCGTTCTACCATTCGATTGCCGGATTGGAAAAGGTGAAGGTCATGCGCCCGGCTTACGCGATTGAATATGACTGTATCGATCCATTGGCGCTGCGCCCCTCGCTGGAGACCAAGCAGATCGGTGGATTGTTCGGCGCCGGACAGTTCAACGGGACCTCCGGCTACGAGGAGGCGGCGGCACAGGGCCTGATCGCCGGCATCAACGCGGCGCGCCGTATCGACGGCCTGGATCCGGTCATCCTCTCCCGGGACGAGAGTTATATCGGCACTTTGATCGACGATCTGACCACCAAGGGGACGCCTGAACCCTACCGGATGATGACCTCCCGTTCGGAATACCGGCTGCTGCTGCGCCAGGACAACGCTGAGAGCCGCCTGACCCCGAAGGGCCGGGAGATCGGTTTGATCGGTGACCAGCGGTGGCAGGCCTTCCTGCGCCGGGAGGAGCAGAAGCAACAGGAGATCCGGCGGCTTTCCGGCACATCCATCCCGCCGTGCGAGGCGCTCAACCGCCTGCTTGAAGAGCGGGGGACCGCGCCGCTTGCATCGGGGATCCGGCTGGCCGAGCTGCTGCGCCGCCCACAGGTGAGCTATGCGGATCTGGCCGCTTTCGATCCCACCCGGCCCGCGCTTCCGCCCGCGGTGGCCGATGCGGTAGAGACAGAAATTAAATATGCCGGCTATATCGAAAAGCAGAAGGCACAGGCCGCCGAGATGCGGCGGCTGCGGGGAATGAGTCTCGCGGGACTGGACTTTTCGACCATCCCTGGGCTGCGGCTGGAGGCCAAGGAAAAGCTCATCAAGGTCGCTCCCGAAAGCCTCGGCGCAGCGGCAAATATCTCGGGGGTCTCCCCCGCCGACCTCTCGGTTCTGATGCTTGCCCTGTCGCGGCGGAAACGGGAGAAAAATGACGATTAGGATTATTTTATTTTAAAACAACAAATAGTAATTCTATATATGCCGAGAGTTTGTATTATTCTTTCTAAAAATACAAATAGTAGAATTTAGAAGGCAGAACATATTATACGAATTGAAATAAAGAAATTAAAATATCCTAACAGGAAAGAAAGGACGGTTCGATGACACAGCCAGCGACCGAAGCAATGCTGACCCTGCTGGGCCAATTTGGGATCTCCCCCGATCCCGGACAGCTCGACAAATTTTCCCGAGACGCCGAATTTCTGCTGGAATACAATGAAAAGGTCAACCTGACCGCCCTCACCGACCCCGAGGGAATCGCAATCAAGCATTTTGCCGACAGTGTGATCCCTCTCTCCCTTGTTCCCTTTCCGGAGGGCAGCACCGTCATCGATGTCGGAACCGGAGCGGGTTTTCCCGGCGTACCGATGAAGATTCTGCGGCCCGATCTGTCGCTAACCCTGCTTGACAGCCTGCAGAAGCGGCTGACCTTCCTCGAAGAGCTTTCAGAGCGGATCGGGCAGCCGGATAATCGCCTGGTGCACGCCCGGGCCGAGGCGGCGGGTGCTGACCCGGCACTGCGGGGAAAGTATGACGTGGCGGTTTCGCGGGCGGTAGCGCGGCTCGCCGTGCTCTGTGAGTACTGTCTTCCGCTGGTCAGGGTGGGCGGCTTTTTGGTGGCTCTCAAAGGCCCTGACTGCCAGGAGGAGCTGGAGGAGGCCCGCAACGCGATTCGGATCCTCGGCGGCGGCGAGCCGCGGCAAATCGAGTATTCGCTGGGCGAGGCGGGAAGCCGTAGTCTGATCATCATCCCCAAGCTGATGCCAACGGCGAAAAAGTTTCCCCGTCAGCGGGTGAAGATCAACGAAAAACCGTTGTAAAAGAAAAGGCGGAAGCTGCATGCAACAGCTTCCGCCTTTTGCGGTATAACATCAATCGTTCTGTTTTTTGACGGCAAGTTCAAACTGATCCAGGATTTCACGGGAAGGCGCGGGGGTGGCCAGCGAAACCACAACGATGACGGCCAGCGACAGCAGGAAGGCCGGCAGAATCTCATAGACCGCAAAGAAACCGACGCCATTGGAGAGGGTTTTGAGGTACTTGAAGAGGATCGTGCCGAGTCCGCCGGTGAGGATGCCGGCATAGGCGCCGGGGAGATTCATCCGCTTCCAGAACAGGGAGAGCAGGATGGCAGGTCCGAATGCGGCGCCAAACCCGGCCCAGGCGTAGCTGACGAGGGTAAAGACGCTGCTGTCCGGGTTGGATGCAAGGAAGAGCGCGACGGCCGAGACGACCAGAACGGTGATGCGGGAGACCCAGAGCAGCTGCTTCTGAGGGGCATCTTTGTGGAACTGGTAGTAGATGTCGTTGGCAAAGGCCGACGAGGTGACCAGCAGCTGGCTGTCGGCGGTGGACATGATGGCGGCGAGGATGGCCGAGAGCAGAATGCCTGCCAGTACCGGCGGGAAGAGGGCGCGCACCAGCATCATAAAGACCGTTTCGGAGTCGGCCAGACCGTCGGCGAAATAGATCTTGCCGACCATGCCGACAGCGAGGGCGCCGGCCATCGAGATGATGACCCAGATCATCGCAATGATGCGGGCGGGACGGACGGCCGAAGCCTTTTCAATGCCCATAAAGCGGGCGAGAATGTGGGGCTGTCCGAAGTAACCCAGGCCCCAGGCGAGGGCGGAGGCGATAACCAGGCCCTTAAAGTCGGCGTCGGTGCCCAGCTGGGTAAAGCCCTCAATCACCGCGGCCGAGGCAGCGGAGGAATCGACGACATTGCCGAACATCAGGATACCGGGAACGATCAGCAGGGCGGCAAACATCAGGATTCCCTGCACCAGGTCGGTCCAGGAGACGGCCATGAAGCCGCCGAGGACGGTGTAGCAGATGATGACCGCGCCGCCGATGAGCAGGGCGGTGAGGTAGGAGATGCCGAAGATGGTCGAGAAGAGCTTGGCGCCGGCGACGAACATCGAGGCGGTATAGATGAGGAAGAAAAAGAGGATAAAGAGGGCGCAGATGATTTTGAGCATCCCCTTGGGGTCATGGAACCGCTTCTCGAAGTATTCCGGGATGGTCAGCGCGTCGTCGGCAACCTCCGAATAGGCGCGCAGCCGCTTGGCCACGAAGAGCCAGTTGAGGTAGGTGCCGATTCCGAGGCCGATGGCGGTCCAGACCGCTTCTTTGGTCCCGGCGACCGAAACAAAGGCCAGGCCGGGCAGGCCGGTGAGCAGCCATCCGCTCATATCGGAGGCCTGGGCGCTCATTGCGGCGACCCACGGATTGAGGCTGCGGCCGCCGAGGATATAATCGCCAATCGTGTTGTTCTTGTTCATGAAGAAGAAGCCCATAGCAACCATGACCAGAACATAGATGGCAAAGACGGCCAGAATGATAGCGGTTTCGTTCATAGCGGTGTCCCCTTTCGCCGCGTCGGGCACGGCACATGTTGACCGGAAGAGGGCGGCTGAGCCTGGGATCTGCCGCCTTTTCCGGGGAAATCCACTCAAAATGATACCACAGATCGCCCTCTACTGCAACCGCCCGGCGCGCTGCAGCAGGAAAAAGGAAGGAAAATTGCAAAAAAAGGGAGAAGAAATCGGGCCGGCGATTGAAAAAAACGGGCAATCCCCCTATAATAAAACCATTGGGCGGTGCAGCTGCCCAACCGAAAAGGAGGGTTCCTCATGGACTACGCAAAAGAATCGCTCAAACTGCATTACCGCCTGCACGGAAAGCTTGAAATGGTGCCGAAGGTACCGGTTGCCAACAAGGAGGATCTGTCTCTGGCATATACGCCCGGAGTTGCAGCTCCCTGTCTCGAGATTGCTGCCGATCCGCAGAAGAGCTATGAGCTGACCGGCCGGGGAAACACCGTGGCAGTGGTAACCGACGGTTCGGCGGTGCTCGGCCTTGGCGACATCGGGCCGGAGGCCGGCATGCCGGTTATGGAAGGCAAGTGTGTTCTCTTCAAGGCGTTCGGCGGAGTGGATGCGGTACCGCTTTGTCTGCGGACCCATGACGTCGACGAGATTGTCAATACCGTCGCACTGCTGGCCGGAAGCTTCGGCGGCATCAATCTCGAGGACATCGCCGCGCCGCGGTGCTTTGAGATTGAGGAGAAGCTCAAGGCCCGCTGCGATATCCCGATCTTCCACGACGACCAGCACGGGACGGCGGTGGTGGTGCTCGCCGCGCTGCTCAACGCGCTGAAGGTGACCGGCAAGAAGATGGAGGAGATCCGGGTGGTGACCAGCGGAGCCGGTGCCGCGGGTATCGCGATCATTCGGCTGCTGATGGCGATGGGTCTCAAAAACGTAATCCTGGTCGACCGCCAGGGGGCGATTTACGAAGGAAGAGGCGGCCTGAACCCGGTCAAGGAGCAGATGGCGAAGCTCACCAACCGGGAGAAGAAATCCGGTTCTCTTGCCGAGGTGCTGTGCGGGGCGGACGTCTTTATCGGGGTGTCGGCGCCCGGCTCGGTGACGCCCGAGATGGTGCGCGCGATGGCGCCCGATCCGATCCTCTTCCCGATGGCCAATCCGGTGCCCGAAATCATGCCGGATGAGGCGCTTGCCGCCGGGGCGGCGGTGGTCGGGACGGGACGCAGCGACTTCCCCAACCAGATCAACAATGTGCAGGCTTTCCCCGGCATCTTCCGCGGGGCGCTGGATGTGCGGGCCTCCGACATCAACGACGCGATGAAGATTGCTGCTGCCCGGGCATTGGCCGGGCTGGTGTCGGATGAGGAGCTGTCGAAGGATTACATCCTCCCCGCCGCCTTTGATCCCCGCGTTCGGGATGCGGTGGCGTCGGCCGTCGCCCGGGCTGCCCGGGAAACGGGGGTCGCCCGGCTCGGATGAAGACGCTGCTGCATATCTGCTGCGCCCCCTGTTCGATCGCCTGCATCGAAAGCCTGCGGGCAGAGGGGATCGAACCGGTCGGCTTCTGGTATAACCCCAATATCCATCCGATGACCGAGTACAAGGCGCGCAAGAACACTCTGGTCGATTATGCGAAGTCGATTGGCCTGCGGCTGGAGATCGAAAACGAATATGGGCTGCGGCGGTTTATCGAGGGGATCTATCCCGACTTTGACCACCGGTGCGGCTTCTGCTACCGGATCCGGATGGAAGAGACGGCGCGGTTTGCGGCGGAACAGGGCTTTGATTCCTTTCTGACCACCCTGCTGATCAGCCCCTATCAGAACCACGAACTGCTGATTGAGACCGGAAAAGCAGCGGCAGAAAAATACGGATTGGAATTTTTATATCGTGATTTCCGTCCGGTATTTCGGCAGGGGCAGGAAAAGGCCCGCGAGCTGGGACTTTATATGCAGAAATACTGCGGCTGCATCTTCAGCGAGGAGGATCGCTACCGCAAGCGCCCGAAAAAGCCAAAGCCGCCGGCTGAAACAGAAGGATCAAAATGAAACAGGTAGTTGGCGTCATGGCAGGCTTTTCTGCTGGCCTCTGGCCCGGCGTGTCGGCGGTGGAGATCACCG
>CASEBP010000079.1 GCA_949285275.1 uncultured Oscillospiraceae bacterium
CAAGGCGATGTGCGCCCGGGGCTGGGCTTATATCGTAAAGGCCGCCACGATTATCCTGCTGTGCAACACGGCTGTGCAGATTATGCAGACCTTCAACTGGAGCTTCCAGGTGGCGGAGACTGCCGACAGCTCCATCCTGGCCTCTATCGCCGGCCCCTTTGCCTGGCTGCTGGTCCCCATTGTCGGCGTGCTCAGCTGGCAGCTGGCGGCTGCCGCCGTCACCGGCTTTATTGCCAAGGAAAATGTGGTCGGTACACTGGCGGTCTGCTTTGTGGGCCTGGAGAACTTCATCGACACCGATGAGTTGGCTATGCTGGAGGGCTCCGGCGCCGAGGTTGCCGGCATCATCGCCATCACAAAGGTCGCGGCGCTGGCCTATCTGATGTTTAACCTCTATACACCGCCCTGCTTCGCCGCGATCGGCGCGATGAACGCCGAGATGAAGAGCGCCAAGTGGCTCTGGGCCGGCATCGGCCTGCAGCTGGGCACCGGCTACACGGTGGGCTTCCTGGTCTACCAGATCGGCACCTTCGCCACTACCGGCGCGGTGGGGGCGGGCTTTGTCCCCGGACTGACCGCTGTGGTTCTGTTTGCAGCGGTGCTGGTCTATCTGTGCCGCAGAGCCGACCGGGATCTGCGGGCGGAATATACTTTGAACGGAGTGGGTGCGTGATGGTCGATTTCCTCGTGCTGGGAATGATCCTGCTGATCGTAGCGGCTGCGGGAACCTATGTCTACCGGGCGAAAAAGAGCGGCAGACGGTGCATCGGCTGCCCGGACGGCGGCTCGTGCTGCACCAAAAAGGGAGAAGGCCACAGCTGCTGCTGCCAAAGCGGAAAACAACATTGAGAAACGCCGCAGAATAGGGGCGTGCATCCCAACAGCATTTGCCGCCGGCGACAGCGGCAGGCAGGGCGGGAAACGGGTATCCGTTTCCCGCTTTTTTTGCAGCAATGCGCCTTGACATAATCACACTTAAATGGTATGATTAAGCGCAGGAAGGGGAGAGATGTCATGATGCTTGCCTGGGCTGCTGCGGGAACGGGGTTTACATTTTTTATGACGACGCTGGGGGCGGCTACCGTGTGGTTCTTCCGGCGGCAGATGTCGGACCTGCTGCAGCGGGTGTTCCTGGGATTTGCCGCAGGGGTGATGATTGCCGCATCGGTTTGGTCGCTGCTGATCCCGGCGATGGAGCAGGCCCAGCAACAGGGCGGGATCAGCTGGATCCCCGCGGCGGGCGGTTTTGCGCTGGGGGTGGCGTTTCTGATGCTGCTCGACCAGTTCCTTCCCCACCTGCACCCCGGGTCGAAGGATCCGGAGGGGGTGGTTACCGGCCTGCCCCGCTCTGCGCTGATGGTGCTGGCGGTGACGCTGCACAACATCCCCGAGGGAATGGCGGTGGGGCTCTCCTTTGCGCTGGCCGCCCAGAACCGCACCGATGGCGCGCCGCTGACCGCTGCGCTGGTGCTGGCGCTGGGGATCGGGCTGCAGAATTTCCCCGAAGGGGCGGCGGTCTCGCTGCCGCTGCGGCGGGAAGGGATGGGCGCCGCCAGGGCGTTTCTGTACGGCGGGGCTTCAGGCCTGGTGGAGCCGGTTTTCGGCGTCCTGACGGTGCTGGCCGCTGATCTGATTTTGCCGGTGATGCCCTGGCTGCTGGCCTTTGCGGCCGGCGCGATGATGTATGTCGTGGCGGAGGAGCTGATTCCTGAGGCCCACCTGGGGGAACATTCCCATCCCGGTACCCTCGGGGTGATGGCGGGGTTCCTGCTGATGATGGTTCTCGACGTCGCATTGGGCTGACGCCGGACGGCAGGCACCGGACAGGTTTCCCGATCATATCCTGAACCGAAAGGGGATGGATGAATGAAACGGGGACTGTGGATTCTGCTGCCGATCGCGGCGGCAGGCTTCTGGCTTGCTGCGGGAGATAGTGGGGCGCTCGCAGATCTTTGGGCGGTGCCGGCTCCGCTGCTCTGGCGGGCTGTGCTGGTTCCGCCGCTGTGCGCTGCGGCGGGAGCGGCCGCTGCATGGCTGCTGCGGCGGGGTACCGGCGGAGCGGCATAACGGGTCAAAAAAATGCCAATCCTTCCGTGGAGGAGGGATTGGCATTTTTTATAAATTCTTCTGTAATATTTTGGATGAAAAGCGCGAAAAAGGCAATCGACTTGCCAAAGAGCCGGGATTGTGGTAAAATATTTCCCCAATTATCAAAAAAAGCCCCCTCAGGGCTTGACAGAACAAAAAAGCAGGAATATAATTGAATACTGAATCATAATGGGTCGGTTTGCCTCATCACTCATTTATCTTAGCACAGGTCTTCAGAAAAAGCAATAAAAATTTACAAAAAGGCAAACAAATTTTGCCGGAACGGCAGCATCCTTCCGGTTCCGGTTAAGCAGGTCAAATAGAAAAGACGATTGGAGTGAGCGAATCCTATGCTGAAGGTGAAACCCGTCAACCTTGGTAAAAATGTTCGCATGAGCTTCGGAAAGATCCATGAAGTTCTGGACATGCCAAATCTGATCGAGGTACAGAAAAACTCCTACCGCTGGTTCCTCGAGGAGGGCCTTCGGGAAGTGTTTGAAGACATGTCGGCGATCAGTGATTACCAGGGGAACCTGGTGCTCGATTTCATCGATTATCGTCTGGAGGATAAGCCGAAGTACACCATCGAGGAGTGCAAGGAACGCGATACTACCTATGCCGCTCCGCTGATCGTCACGACCAGTTTACTCAACCGGGAGACCGGAGAAATTAAAGAACAGGAAATCTTCATGGGGGACTTCCCGCTGATGACCGAGAGCGGAACCTTCGTCATCAACGGCGCCGAACGGGTCATCGTCTCCCAGCTGGTCCGTTCGCCCGGCGTCTATTATTCCCGCACCCGCGACAAGTCCGGACGGGAGCTCTTCGCTTCGACGGTCATCCCGAACCGGGGCGCATGGCTGGAGTATGAGACCGACTCCAACGGGGTTTTCTGGGCCAGAATTGATAAAAACCGTAAGCTGCCCATCACCACCTTCATCCGCTCGCTCGGGATGGCGACCGATGAGGAGATGATGTCCTTCTTCGGTGAGAGCGAACTGCTGCGTACGACCCTTGATAAGGATGCGATCAAGACGGTCAACGAGGCGCTGCAGGAGGTTTACCGCAAGCTGCGCCCCGGCGAGCCGCCCACCGTCGAGTCCGCCAAGAGCCACCTCAACGCCCTCTTCTTCGATCCGCGGCGGTACGACCTCTCCAAGGTGGGCCGCTACAAATATAATAAGAAGCTGGCCATTGGACAGCGGATCACCGACCGGGAACTGGCTGCCCCGGTGGTCGATCCGATGACCGGCGAGATCCTGTTTGAGGAGGGGGCCATCCTCTCCCGCGCCGACGCGCAGAAGATCGAACATGCGGGCGTCGACAGCGTCTATATCAAGGTCGGGGATCAGACGATCAAGGTCATCTCCAACGGGATGGTCGATATCCATGATTTTGTCGACTGTGAGGCGCTGGGCCTGACCGTCAAGGAGAAGGTCCGCTTCTGCGTGCTGCGCGAGATCCTCGAGCAGGCCGGCGACGATCCGGCCGCGCTCAAGGAAGCTATGGTGCGCCGCCACGACGAGCTGACCCCCAAGCATATCATCATCGACGATATCTATGCCACCATCGGCTACCTGCTGAACCTGGCGGTCGGGGTCGGCATCGACGACGATATCGACCACCTCGGCAACCGCCGGATCCGTTCGGTCGGCGAGCTGCTGCAGAACCAGTTCCGGATCGGCTTCTCCCGGATGGAGCGGGTGATCCGCGAGCGGATGGCTACCCAGTCGCAGGATCAGGGCGAGGTGACCGCGCAGGCGCTCATCAACATCCGCCCGGTGGTCGCGGCGATCAAGGAATTCTTCGGTTCCTCGCCGCTGAGCCAGTTCATGGATCAGACCAACCCGCTCGCCGA
>CASEBP010000080.1 GCA_949285275.1 uncultured Oscillospiraceae bacterium
GGTGAAACGGCTTCGGGCCATTTCGCCGGGGCTGCATCTCAGAGCGGGCCTCTCGTCGCCCGCCCCCATCTCACACCAGGAAAGCGAGGTTTTTTCATGACCCGAAGTCGTGCTACCGGAATCACCGCCTTACTGTTGGGCCTCGGTGTGGTCGCTTATGTCAACACCATCCCCAACCCCGATGTCCTGCGTACCATCGCCGGCCCGCGCATCTTCCCCTATATCACCGCCGGAATCCTGATTGTCTGCGGACTCGGCCTGATCTTTGAAAAGTCCCAAAAAGAGAAGCCATTCCTGACCAAAAAACAGTGGATCAATTTTGTAATGATCTGCAGTGTCTATCTCGGCTATGCCATTCTGCTGTGGGCCTTCGGCTTTATCATCGCCACCATTCTCTGCCTGTTCACCCTCAGTACGATGTTTTCCCGGGGCAAGCCGGTCCCCATCTGGCTGCGGGCGATCTACGCCGTGGGCATCACAGCTGTCCTGTACATCTGTTTCTTCACACTGCTGGGAATGAGCCTGCCGGTAGGCAAGTTCGTCCGGCTGATCATTTAGAAGGAGGGATTGCCCATGATGGAAAACATCCTGATCGGATTACAAAACGTTTTTACCCTCAACGGGATGATTCTGAGTATCCTGGGAGCCGCCTTCGGCATGATTCTCGGCGCCATCCCTGGCCTTAACGCGACGACCGCGCTGATCCTGGTCCTTCCGATCACCTATGCGATGGACCACATCTCCGCATATATCCTGCTGGTTGCCGTCTGGGTCGGCGGTGTCAGCGGCGGATACATCGGCTCCATCCTGGTGGGTATCCCCGGCACCGTCGGTTCCGCAGCCACCGTCTACGACGGCTATGAGATGACCAAAAAGGGCCAGGCGGACCGGGCGCTTTCGGTCGCCGCCTGCTGTAACTTTCTCGGCACCTTCCCCAGCGTGCTTATCGCGATGTTCTGCTGCAAGTTTATTGCAAAATTCGCGGTTAAGCTCGGCGCCTGGGAATTCTTCTCGCTTTGTATGTGCGCGTTGGTCCTGGTCGTAACCCTTTCGAAGGGCGACATGTTCAAGGGCATGATCTCGACGGCAATCGGACTGCTGCTGTCCCAGATCGGGTATGCGCCGGTCTGCGGCACGCCGCGTTTTACCTTCGGTTCCTACCAGCTTGCGGGCGGCTTCACGCTGGTCTGCGTCATGATGGGCCTGTTTGCCGGCCGGGTCATCATTCTTGAGTATGCCCGCGAGGAACGGATGGGGGTAACCCAAAAAATCACCGTCAAGGGATTTTTCAATCCGATTCCCGACCTGATCCGCAACAAGGTCAATGTCATCCGCTCCTTCCTGATCGGCCTGTGGATCGGCTTTTTGCCCGGCATGGGTTCGGCCCTCTCCAACGTAGTCGCCTACGCACAGGAGCAGTCCGCCTCCAAGCACCCGGAGGAGCTCGGGAAAGGCTGTATCGACGGTGTCATCTCGCCTGAGGTTGCCAACAACGCCTCCATCGGCGGTGCAATCATCCCCGCCATCTCGCTGGGTATCCCCGGAGACGGTGCGACAGCCCTGCTGCTCGGTACACTGATCATGCATGGTCTGGATGCCGGTCCGCTGCTGATGACCAAGGCGCCCGACATGGTCTATACCATCTTTATGTGCGCCCTGATCAGCGCCATTATGGTGCTGATCGTTCAGATTCTCGGCATCCGGCTGCTGCCCGCCCTGCTCAACATCCCCTATCACTGGCTCTATCCGGTGATCGTGATCTTCTGCTTCCTGGGATCCTATGTCTCGAGCAGCAACACCTTCACCCTCTTCGCCACCTTCGGACTGACGATGCTCGGCCTCTGGATGAATTATGCCGGCATTCCCGCCAGCCCATTCTGTCTGGCGTTTGTGTTGGGCAGCATGGTGGAAACCAACTTCCGCCGCGCCATGTCCTACAACGATTCGACCCTTACGACCTTCTTCACCCGTCCCATCTCCTGCATCCTGCTGATCGTTGCCTTTGTCAGCCTCGCCTGGCCCTATGTCCGCGAGAAATTCTTTGCGGATAAAAACCTCGCCGCTTCGGACGACGATTAAATCTCTGCGCCCGCTTCGGGCCGCATCCCATCATCACAAAATGTTGCCGGAAAGAAGGAAAGCTGCAGCATGAACGAGCTGAAAGGAAAACGGGTACTGATCTCCGAGCCGATGCCCCAGGCCTATGAAGCGGCCCGGCGTCTGGAGGCGCTGGGCTGTGCAGTGGATTTCGGCGCCGTCATCAGTGACCGCACCAGCAAAAAAACCGCGGAGGAGATGAAACAGATCGTCAAGGAGTACGATGGTTTCATCGGTATGTCCCGCGAAAAGTTTCCCCGCGAGGTTTTGCAGGAAGCCGACCGGCTGTGCGTCATCGCCAAATACGGAATCGGCGTGGATCACATCGATCTCCAGGCGGCCAGCGAATACGGCGTTTTGGTTTCGGTTTCTCCGGTCAACCGGACGTCGGTCGCCGAGCACACCATCGCCCTGATGCTGGCCCTGCTCAAGCGGCTTCGCGCCAGTCAGCGGTTCCTCAACCGGGATAACTGGCGGTGCCCCGAACTGGCCGACTTTGAGCTGGCGGAAAAGACGATCGGTTTTGTCGGGCTGGGCGGCATCACCCGCGAAGTCATCACCCGCCTGAACGGCTGGGGCTGCCATTTCATCGGCTACGACCCCTATGTCTCCTCGGAGCAGGCCGCCGCTCTCAACGTCCAGGCGGTGTCTTGGGACGCCCTGTTCGAGACGGCCGATATCGTCAGCCTGCATCTCCCCCTGACCGAACAGACGCTTCACTGCGTCGGCCAAAAGGAATTTGACCGGATGAAACCATCCGCGCTGTTCATCAACACCGCCCGGGGCAAACTTGTCGATCAGGCGGCGCTCATCCAGGCGGTTCGGCGCAAAGCGATTGCCGGCGCCGGTATCGACGTGGCGCAGCGGGAGGAGCCGATTCCGCCCGACGATCCGCTGATGGAGATCGCCGGATGGGACAATGTCATCGTCACGCCGCATTCGGCCGGCTGGACCCACGAGGCGCTGCAGCGGGAAACGGATCTTACCATCGACAATATGATTCTTGCGCTGCAGGGTAAGCTCCCATCCTTTGTCGTCAATCAGGATGCCGTGGACGGCTGGAGGAACAAAGTGAAAAAACGCACCAGCGAGGAGAATGAAGAATGAAGATTACCGATGTAAAAGCCTATGTCTGCTACCCCTGGTCCACCCCCGGAAAGCGAAACTACATCTTCTGCAAAATCGAGACGGACGAGGGAATCCACGGCGTCGGCGAAGCCTTTGAGGTCTGCCAGGATACCTCCATCGCCGAAACGATCCTCTACTACCGCGAATGGCTGATCGGCCAGGATCCTCTTCGCAGCGAGCACATCTGGTCGATGCTGACCGTCTTCTCCCGGCAGCCGGGCGGCTCGATCGCCTACGCTGCCATCTCTGCCATCGACAACGCACTGTGGGACATCAAGGGAAAGGCCGCCGGCATGCCGGTCTACAAACTGGTCGGCGGTGGAACCCGCGACAAACTGCTGTGCTACACCTTCACCCCCTATGTGCTGGATGACAGCGTTCCCGACGAGAAGAAGTGCCAGATGGAGCTGGAGATGACGGCACAGCTGATCGAGAAAATGGGATACCGCCATATCAAGATCGGAACGGCCCGCGCGATCAGCAACGAATTTACCCTGGGCAAGCAGGTCAAGATGATCGCCGAACGGGTGGAGCTTTACCGCAATTATTTCGGCAGCGACATCGACCTGTGCATCGATCTGAGCGCCAAAACCTATAATCCGGCGCGTGCCGTCTGTATGATTGAGGCGATCGCGCCCTACCATCCGTTCTTTGTCGAGGAGGCCATCCGTCCGGAAAACATTGCCGAGATGGCCAAGCTGCATCAGCGGGTCAACGTTCCCATCGCCACCGGCGAAAACCTGATCACCAAGTGGCAGTTCAACGAACTGCTCGAGCTTGACGGCGCCGATATCCTTCAGCCGGACGTCCTCCTCTGCGGCGGATTTACCGAGCTGCTCAAGATCTCCCATATGGCGGAAGCCCGTTACCGCCTGATGGCTCCGCACAACCCCTTCAGCCCGCTGGGATGCGCGATCAACGCCAATCTCTGTGCGTCCATTCCCAACTTCTTCATTCTGGAAACCCACGCCCACAACATCGGCCAGTCCGAGGACTGCAACCGGATGGTAACCAACGTGCTGACTCCGGTGGACGGTTATCTGCCGCTGCCCGAGAATCCCGGCTGGGGTGTGGATCTTGATTTCGAATTCCTGGAAAAGCATCCGGGGCGGTATTGGGCCCGTGGATTCGGCTATTCCCGTGACGGTGCAGTCGACTGTCCTGTTGTCATGCCCAACGCCTGACCGGCGCGGGCCATAAGAAAAGGGGGGTATGTTTTGATGGCAAGGACCAAGCGCGTATCCATCGACTATATGATGGAAAAGAAGAGCAGAAATGAACCGATTATCCGCACCTGCTGCTATGATTTCCCGATGGCGCAGCTGGCGGAGGAGGCCGGCGTTGAGGTCATACTGTGCGGGGATTCCCTGGCCAATGTTCAGTTGGGCTACAGCAGCACCCTTCCCTGCCAGTTCGAGGTGCTCCTTGAGCATACCAAAGCGGTCCGCAAGGGGGCTCCGAACACCTTCCTCATCGCCGATATGCCCTACATGACCTATCAGCCGTCCATCGAGGAGGCGGTCCGCAAGGCAGGACGCTATATGGCCGAGGCCGACGCCGACTGTGTAAAGCTGGAAGGCGGCCTGGAGGTAGTGCCGGTCATCCGTGCGCTGGTCGATGCCGGGATCCCCGTCTGGGGGCATACCGGACTGACGCCCCAGACGGTCAAGATGCTTGGCGGATACAAAACCCAGGGGCGGGGCGCCGACGTGGCTTATAAGCTGGTCAAGACGGTGCAGGGCCTTGCAGAAGCGGGCTGCTTTGCAATCACCGCGGAAGCGATTCCGGTGGAGCTGGGAAAGGTGCTGTATGAAAATGCTCAGGATTATCTGATGTTTTCCATCGGATGCGGCCATTGGACCGACGGCCCGATTATCAACATGTATGATATGCTCGGCTTTTATGACCGGGTCCCCCGCTTTGCCAAAAAGTATGCCGATATCCATCACTACATCCTCAGCGCGGTGGAAACCTATGTCAAGGAGTGCACAGACCGCACCTTCCCTGCGCCGGAGCACTGCTACTACATGAAGGAAGGCGAAGCAGACAAACTGATGGAGATGCTGCAGGCCGACCGCTGAGCAAACCAATCCTCCTGACCGGAGGTAAGCCGAAAAAGGATTTTCCACTTTCCTATCCTCTCACCCAAAAACGGGCCAGCTACAGCTGACCCGTTTTTGGCATGCCTTGCGAAAGCATCGATTGCTGCGGCTTTTTTGTCCGCCGGAAATCTAAATTCCCCTTCTCCTGCATAGGATTGCAGTAAAGACAACGCACAGGGGAGGGCAACGATGTGAAGGGCTTGCCAGAGGAGCGGGCAATCCGACTCGCACAGTACATCATCGAGCACGACGCCACCGTGCGTCAGGCAGCCAAGGCGTTTTCGGTGAGCAAATCGACGGTGCACAAGGACGTCAGCGAACGGCTGCGTCAGCTTTCGCCGTCTCTGTTTGAACAGTGCCGCGCGGTGCTGGAAACCAACAAGCTTCAGCGGCATATCCGCGGAGGGCTTGCCACCAAGGAAAAGTACGCGAAGATCCGGGAAACCGCTCACGCAGCGGGGTGATGAAAAAGCGGCCGGCTGCCGCTGCAAAGGGCACCGGCACAGGGCTGCCGCAGCGTTTTATTTCCGATGTCGCATGCTGCTGTACCGTCCCGACCGACCTTTTGGAGCAGCCGCAGCGGAAGCAACGCCAAAGGCCGGAGCGAGGAGTCTTTTGACCCTCTGCTCCGGCCTTTGGCTTCGTTCAGTGACCGCTTCTGTCCCACAAAAGAAGAACTCAGATTTAAGGTGGCCTTACCCTGGCCGCTATCCTTTCTTTACGACAGCGCCTCACTCTTTTTCCGTGTCCGGCTCATCAGTCCACTCAGCAGCGGCTTGAAAATTACCGCAATCGCGATGAGCATAATCACACACGAAATGGGGCGGGTAAAGAAAATAACCGGACTGTTGTCCGACAGAATCATCGACTGGCGGAAGTTGGTCTCAAAGAGATTTCCGAGAACCAGCGACAGCACAAAAGGTGCGGACGGCATCTCTATCTTCTTCATCAGATATCCCAGCAGGCCAAAGAAAATGGTCAGGCCTACGTTGAAGAGGTTGTTCTCCAGGCTATAGGCACCAATCAGGATAAACGCCATCACGACCGCGTTCAATGTATTGATCGGAATCTGAAGGATCTTTACCATATAGATCGCGCTGAGCATACAGGCGACAAAGATGGCAAAATTCCCGATGTACATACTTGCAGTAAGTGACCAGACAAAGTCCGGCTGATTTTGGAACATCAGCGGACCCGGAGCCATACCGAACATCATCAGTGCTCCCATCATTACCGCCGTCGCACCGGATCCCGGAACTCCCAGCGTGAGCATCGGGATCATGGCGCCGATCGAAGCCGAATTGTTGGAGGATTCGGGGGCAGCGATACCTTCGGGAACACCGGTTCCAAACTTCTCCCCTCTGGGCGAGATCTTTTTATTGGTTGCATAGGAAATAAAGGAAGCAACGGTTGCCCCGGCTCCCGGCAGCATGCCAATAAAGAATCCAATCAGTGTTCCTACACCAATACAGGGGATAGAATGTTTCCAGTCGTCCCGGGTAGGAAACATCTTTTTGAGACTCAAATCCTTCTTACTTACACCAAAATCTCCATATCCGGAGCTTCTGGGGTCATTGTGGATCAGTTCGGCAATTCCGTATAATCCCATCGCCGCACAAACAAAATCCACACCATCCATCAGATAGATGGAGCCAAATGTAAAACGCGGGGCTCCGGTCAACAGATCCGCTCCCACGCAGGAACATGCCAGTCCCAGAATAGCAGAGATAAAACCCTTCAGCGGATCGTTGCCCGTCATGGCGGATACCGCCGTCAAGCCCAGAAACATCAGCGCAAAATATTCAGGCGGACCAAAACTCAGCGCATACCCTGCCAGAGAGGGCGCCAAAAAGGTGAATGCAATGGTACAGATCGTCCCGCCGATAAAGGACGCAACAAAGGACATTCCCAGGGCCGCGCCGGGGCGGCCGCGTTTTTTGGCCATCGGATAGCCGTCGAAAGTGGTGGCAACAGAAGCAGAATCACCCGGAATACCCAACAGGATGGAGGTAATCGCGCCGCCATACATTGTCCCATAGTACAGGGCACAAAGCATGATAATTCCCGCGATCGGGTCCATACCAAAGGTTAAGGGGAGAATAATGGCGCATCCCGCGGAGGGACCCAGACCCGGCAAAGCGCCCACAATGGCGCCAATCACCGCGCCGCCAAAGCAATAAAGGAGGTTGATAGGCTGCAAGGCGATTTCTAAGCCGCCCAGCAAATTTGCAAATGTATCCATAAACAGCCTTCTCCTTTCCTACAACAGCAACGTGGGGACCGGAACACTCAGCAGAACATCGAAGAGGATATAGATTCCAACCGTTGTTCCCGCGGCAATCACTGCGGATCTCTTCCACGTCGTGTTCCCTTCCAGTTTATCGATCAGAAAAACATAAACGGCCAGCGGAATGAACATTCCCAGATAGTTTGAAAGGAAAGTTACGGCCGCAGCTCCCAATACATAGAGCGCTATGGCAAAGCACACGCGCCGATGCGATGTCGTTTCCGTTTCCTGTGCGGAGCCCTGATTCCGCAGCTGTGCGAAAGACCGCACGACCCAAATCAGCGAGGTCAGCATCAGCAAAACGCCCACAAAAAATGGCAAAAATCCCGGGCCCGTCGTTCCCTTTCGGAAGATCTCATAGGAATACGCTGTGACCGTAAAGTAAATTCCGAACACCAAGGAACAGACGCTTGCGATCAGATCGACCCTTTTCATTTATTTCCCTCCTTTGAACGGAGATCGCAGATGCAGAACATATCGAAGCCATTTGGAAATGTTCTGCATCTGCAACAAATCTTATCTCTCTGTTCTAGGTCGGATCAGCTGAAACATTACAGCAGTCCAAGCTCCTGTGCCTTGTCAAAGAGCCCCTGATAATACTCACCCACCTCGAGATATTCCTGCGCCCACTGGGCATGCGGAACAAATCCCGGCGTCAGCATATTGTTTTCGATATACTCGGTGAACTCAGGCGTGTCATAGACCCGCTGGAACAGATCGTCATAGAAAGCAATCGCCTCTTCGGACATTTCCGGCGCCCCTGCGATATGGCGGTGCTGCTCAATTTCGACATTATATCCGAGCTCCTGCATCGTAGGAACATCCGGCAGTCCCTCCAGCCGTTCCGGAGTCGCGGCCGCCAGAATAACCAGATCGCCGGTCTCAATCTGCTGCTGGATCTCACCATAGTTGGTCCAGGTCGCATCGACATGTCCGCCCATGACGGCGGTCACGGCATCTCCGCCGCTTTCATAAGGCACCCACTTGGTTATGCAGCCGATCTCATCCTGGAAAGCGACGTTGAGCAGGCCGCCTTCGGAGGTGACCGAAGATCCCGCAATGCTAACGGCGCCTTCGCCGGATTTCGCCGCCTCAATAAACTCCTCAATGGTGCTGTATCCCGAGTTCTTGCCAACCGCCAGAACCAGCACATCGGTCGACATTTCTACCAGCGGCGTAAATTCGGTGTAGCTGTAGGTCGCCGTACCGGAAATGGGGGTGGTCCAGAAAGCCGTGCTGCAAAAGATGAGAATGTCATCATTTCCCTTTTGGGAAAGCACATAGGCACCGCCGATGGTGCCGGAAGCGCCGCCCTTATTGATGACCTCAAAGGTGGTACCCGGGACCATATCATACTGATTGATAATTTCGATTACCTTTCGAGCAAAGATATCGGTACCGCCGCCCGCGGAATTGGGGACAATCACTTCAACGGTTTTGCCGGGAGTAAAGGCAGCAGGGGCACTCTCTGCGACTTCGCTCGCGCCGGACGCCTGTGCAGGCGCAGCAGACGAGGAGCTTGCTGTACCACAACCTGCTACCAGGCCCAGACAGATCACAATGGACAATAAGACAGACAGTCGCTTTTTCATGGTTATCCCTCCACTTTTATCGCTTGATTTCGGGAGTGATTGAAGCGATCCGTTCAATAAACAGAACCGTTCTCATCAATCCCCTCACGCTTGCCTATCCAAACCAGCGTTCGGTATCGGCAAATCCCGATCCATTCATCATCCTTTCTGTTCTTTGGGATGGGAAATCCCTTTGCGTAACACCGTTTCAATCCGGTCAATATTGGCAATCGCACAGTAGCAAAAATGTCCCAGCTCCAGTGCTGCCTTATGGGCATCATAGCCCTTGGCCACCTTATTCATATAAAACCGGACCAAATGCTGTGAAATCATTCCGTGGCCACACAGGGTGACAATTTCCAGGATCTCCGGTTCCGGCAATAATTCCTTTTTCCCCCAGATGCCAAGCGAGAAGTTGACCGTGTGCGGTACAAATCCCAGCTCGTCCGCAATGGATTTTGTCTCCGTATAGACTCCGCTGATAACAGTGGACAGGCCCAGATTCGCTTCTTTGAGCTCCTTGACCGTGTCCCGCACGGTATCGCGGTCTGTGAAGACGCCGTTGAAGGTCGAAACATAATCGTTGCTGTGGGAAATGATCTCCTCAAAGGAGTAATCACAGGCGTTTCCCACCTTCATGCCACCCAGGTTGACCGGATGATGCTTGGCGCAGATCTCCAGATGCCGTTTGATTTTTGGCCCGGAGCCCACATCGTTGAGGCCCTTGGAGGGCATCGCCATCACAACAAAGTCCTGCTTTAAATCCTCTTCATCACCAAATCTGTGCAGAGAATGCGTCATTTCTTATCCCCCTTATTCAATCGGTCTTTTCTTCAAAGCCCCGTACCAATCAGAGATGTCCAAAGCCCAGATTGGTTTTGCAATTTGGGGAAACATAATATCCCAGTTTCCTCACCACATCCAACGCCGGAATGGAGCCATCTGCCTGCACCCTGCTGATCAAATCAACACTGCACACGGTATCCAGCGTCGGCTCCACCTGCTTGAGCGCCTGCAGCACATCCGGCAGCTGTGCCTCATCGATCATAATTTCCACGATTCCGGAGAGCACCTTTTCATCCAGCACATCGTCTCTCATCTTTCCGCTGTGCGGATCCTCAATCAACGCATAAACCGGATTTTTCTCCTCAAAATGGACCCCCGGGATCTTTGCAAGAGCCATTGTTACCTTTTCCATATCGCGGAAACGTGCACCCGTTCCGGGGCGCCCCAGTTCCACGGCAAAACCAAGTTTCCCAAAGCGGTACCGCCCGGTCACATCATTGGTCTTCATTTCTTCGGTTCCCCGTCCGGTCACGCCGGTCCGGTGGGGACAGTGGGGATTGCTGAATTCCGATCGCAAAACGCGCGGCCAGGGAAAGGACTCCGGTGCATAGAGCGCCTTTTTCGGGCAAATTGCATTCTCTGTACAGAGACCGCACTCCACGCACTCATCCTGATCGATCGAGGCGACGCCACCTGACAATGAAATGGCCCCCATCGGGCAATAAGGCACACATTTTCCGCATCCAACACATAATTCGCTATGAACCAGTGCCATACCTGTTTCACCTCATCCTCATCTATTTATTTCGACACAGGATATCCTTGTTTTTCATTTTACTGGAGCATAGCGACAAATTCAAATATATTTTTTTATTACTTTACCCATTATATATTTAAAAATATATATGTTATAATGAAGGTAATTCCAGATTTTTCTTTCCCTCGTTAAAGTGATGGCCCTTCCCCAAAACCGACCGATTACACCAAGGAGGAAATCCAATGAATTTGCTGCAGCTTCAGTACTTTCTGGCCGTAGCCAGATATTCCCATATGACCAAGGCGGCAGAAAGCCTTCATATCTCTCAGCCTGCGCTGAGCATTATGATATCTCACCTGCAGAAGGAAATCGGATGTCCCCTGTTTGACAAACGCGGAAGAAATATTGTTTTAAACAAGCAAGGCCAGATTTTCTATGACTACATTTCCCGCGGGCTCTACATGATTGAAAGAGCGCAGCAGGAGGTCTCCAACAGCTTTCAGGTCGATCAGCAGACCATCATCGTACACGCGACCGCACTGACCTTGCTACACAACTTTTCCACACACAGCGCGATCGTAAAGGTCCCCTATAACGTCAATGTCATCCCCATCCGGGTCAATGAGATTCAGGCATCCCTGTCCAATACCAGCGTGGATTTCGTCCTGTCCTCCGTCCCCTTCACCTCAAAAAACATGAAAATGTTTCCCCTGGGCGAGGAACAGCTCTTTGTTGCGCTGCATAAGGAACATCCCCTGGCATCCTCTTCGCAGCTCTCCCTGGAAGTGCTGCGAAATGAGCCGTTTATCCTTCCTGCTTCCAACACCGGAATCCACGCAAATATCTGCAACCTATTTGAGTCGGCAGGGATCCGGCCCAACGTCATCTTTGAATGCGATCTGGATCTGCGAATGACTTTGGTTGCACTCAACAAAGGGATCACGCTGATCTCCGAATCAGGCATCATCTGGAAGAAATATTCCAAGGATATCTGCTCCATCCCCCTGCAGGGGAATCCCACCCGAAAAATCTGCCTGTTGTGCAACGCCGACCGTATCCTTTCCGAAAAGGATCAGCTTTTCATTCACAACATCGCCTCATACTATCATGACGTCTTGACCGAATTCCGTTCATCGCATGCAAGATAGCTCCCGATCCATTTGCGCTCCTGCACACCGCTGAAATCTGCATCCACGAAAAATCTTGGAAGCTGATTGACCCCAAACCGCCCGGCCCATACTCCAGAACAGTGAAGCGAAGCGGGGTGGGCGGATGAATTACAACAAGGTGGAAATCTGCGGGGTGGATACCTCCAAGCTGCCGGTGATCAGCGAAAAAGAGAAGCTGGAGCTGATGCGCCGCGCGCGGGAGGGGGACGCTGCCGCCAGGGACCGGATGATTGCAAGCAATCTGCGGCTGGTGCTGTCGGTGGTCCAAAAGTTTGCCAACCGGGGGGAAAATCCGGACGACCTGTTTCAGGTCGGGTGTATCGGGCTGATCAAGGCGATCGATCATTTTGATCCAGGACTGGAGGTCCGCTTTTCGACCTATGGGGTCCCGATGATTATCGGTGAGATCCGTCGCTACCTGCGGGACAACAACGCAGTGCGGGTGAGCCGCTCAATGCGGGACACCGCCTATAAGGCGCTGCAGGTCCGGGAGCGGTTGCTCGGGGAGCATCTCGTCGAACCGACGATCGAACAGATCGCCCAGGAGATGGGCGCCCGCCGCCAGGATGTGGTGGCCGCGCTTGAGGCGATCGTCGAGCCGATCTCTCTCTATGAGCCGGTTTACTCGGACGGTGGAGATCCCATCTTTGTGATGGATCAGATCGGCGACCCCGGCACCGACGGGGACTGGCTGGACGAGATCTCCTTTCGGGAGGCGATTGCGGCGCTGGCCGAACGGGAAAAGAAAATTCTGTCGCTGCGCTTTGTCACCGGAAAGACCCAAATGGAGGTCGCCAAAGAGATCGGCATCAGCCAAGCACAGGTGTCCCGGCTGGAAAAAGGCGCGTTGGAAAAGATCAAGCGGAGGCTATAACTCATAACAAAACAAAGGCGCGGCCCTCTGTCAAAGAGGGCCGCGCATTCTGTTTCCCGGTTAAAATTTGGGAGTCCCACAGCTGTCCGATAGGATGATATGCACCAGTGAAAACCGGTCGCTGAGCAGATCAAGCGCCGGCGCAGGGCTCTTGAGCGTCAGCCGGCTGGACGGCGCAAGTGGGAGGGAAAGGGCAACGGTGACCCCCTTGCCCTCGGTTGAGGAAATGGCAAAGGAGCCTCCATGCTGGGCGACGGTGTGTCGAACCACCGAAAGTCCAAGGCCACACCCCGCATAGGGCATCCCCTCGGGATCATAGGAGAAAAATGGCTCGCAAACCCGGTCGATCACCGTATCGGGAATTCCTATGCCGGCATCGGTCACCGAAACAAGGGCCTGCCCGTCCTTCTCCTCGAGCTGGATATCAATCCGGTTGCCCTCCCGGGTGAAGCGGCAGGAGTTGGAGATCAGATGCAGCAGCGCATGGGACAGCCGCTGCTCATCCGCCAGAATCAGCACTGGATGGTCGGGCAGATGCAGCTGCAGTGCGATGCCCACCGATCCGGTCAGCATACCGGCCGCCGTTCCGAGCTGGGAAAGCAGGCTGCAAAGATCCATCTGTTCGTCCTGACGGCGGCAAAAGCCGGTCGCATCCTGCAGATAGACGTTAAAATCCATCGAGAAGCGCAGCATCTGATAGCTGCTGCGGCTGATCTGTTCGATCAGCTCGGCAAGCCGCCCGCCCGGCTCGGCTTCGGGCAGCCGCGCCATCGAGAAGAGGGCAGAGAAGATTCCGGAAAGGGGGGTTTTCAGCTGGTTGGTGACCGTCGCGGTCAGCAGGTCGGCCGACCGGAGATCCAGCCGTTCTCCCCGCTCCCCCACCGGCCCCGCCGTAACAAAAATCCCCTGCGGTTCGGCCGGAACAAAGCAAAAGCCAACGCCGGCCATACCGGCCGGCTCGAGGGTGCAGCAATCGCCATTTTCCAGAGTGCTCTTTGCTTCGTCGAGCTGTGACTGCGAGAAGAGCAGCGTGAGTCCACCAGGCAGCGACAACACCGGATAATCCCTCAGTGCCGCTGCGTTGGCCCAGAACAGACGCAGCGTTCGGTCAGTCATCAGTGCCGGGCAGGGAGCGTCGGCAAAGAGCCGCTGCAGGATCTGCTGCAAGCTTTCCATAGGGGGATACCTCCTTCCGCCGCGCCGCCGTATGCCGGAGCATTTGTTTCTCTATTGATAGTACCACCCTCGATCGTAAAAAACAACAAATTTCGACATTTTTTCCATCCTGCGGAATTCGAAATTCCAGCCCCCTTGTTATCCCCCAAATGGCGCCTGTTTTGCCCCTGTAGGGCCGGAAATTTATCCCTTTTGTAATATTTCTATTTATTTATACAAATTTTGGGCAATTTCGACACCCGGTTGCCCGACCCGGAGATAAAAAAAACATCCCCCGCCAGAGGCGGGGGATGCCGGTCATTGACCATTACTTGGCCTTGTTCTGAATATAGGCGTCAATCGACGCAGCGGCCGTCTTGCCTGCGCCCATCGCCAAAATGACGGTGGCAGCGCCGGTGACCGCATCGCCGCCAGCATAAACCCCTTCGCGGGTGGTGGCGGCATCCTCGGTGCAGACCAGACAGCCCTTGCGGTTGGTCTCGATGCCGGGAGTAGTGTTCTTGATCAGCGGATTGGGGCTGGTACCAATCGACATGATGACCGCGTCGACCGGGATCTCAAAGTTGGAGCCCTTCTTCTCGATCGGACGGCGGCGCCCCGAGGCATCCGGCTCGCCAAGCTCCATCTCGACGCACTCAATGGACTTGACATGGCCGTTCTCATCCCCGTGGATCTCAACCGGATTGGTCAGCAGCTTGAAGATGATGCCCTCTTCCTTGGCATGATGTACCTCCTCCGCACGGGCGGGAAGCTCATCCATGCTGCGGCGGTAGACGATATAGACCGTCTCCGCGCCCAGACGCTTGGCACAGCGGGCAGCGTCCATCGCAACGTTGCCGCCGCCGACCACCGCGACCGCATTGCCGTGGTAGATCGGGGTCATATACGTTTCGTCATAGGCGTGCATCAGGTTGGTACGGGTGAGGTACTCGTTGGCGGAATAGACGCCGAGCAGATTCTCACCCGGGATGTTCATGAAGCTGGGCAGGCCGGCGCCCGAGCCGATAAAGACCGCCTCGTAGCCCTCCTCAAAGACCTCGTCGACCGTCAGGGTGCGGCCGATGATATAGTCGGTCTTAAGTTCGACGCCGAGCTTGATGAGGTTGTCCACCTCGGTCTTGACGATCGCCTTGGGCAGACGGAACTCGGGGATGCCGTAGCTGAGCACCCCGCCCGCAACGTGCAGCGCCTCGAAGACGGTAACCTCATAACCCTTGGCGGCCAGCTCGCCGGCACAGGTCAGACCGGCAGGGCCGGAGCCGACTACCGCAACCTTGTGGCCGTTGGAGGCGGGCTTGTCACCCGACGAGAAGCCGTGCTCCCGGGCATAGTCGGCGACAAACCGCTCGATACGGCCGATGCCGACACTCTCGCCCTTGATGCCGCGCACGCACTTGGACTCGCACTGGGTCTCCTGCGGGCAGACACGGCCGCAGACGGCGGGCAAGCGGTTGGTCGAAAGGATAATCTGATAAGCTCCCTCAAAATCCTCCTCTGCCACCTTGGCAAGGAATTCGGGGATCCGGACGTTGACCGGGCAGCCGGACACACAGGGCTTGTGCTTGCAGTTGAGACAGCGCTTGGCCTCCCCGACCGCCATCTCCTTGGTATAACCGAGCGCGACTTCCTTGAAGTTCTTGTTGCGAACCTGCGGCTCCTGCTCGGGCATGGGGGTCTTGGTCGCGATCATGTTAGCCATTGTGTTTTCCTCCCAATCCGATCCGGCAGACGTGGTCGTCCTTTTCCTTCTCCGCGTTCTTATAGAAGCTGTTGCGCTTCATCAGTCCGTCGTAGTCGACGAGGTGGCCATCGAAGTCAGGGCCATCGACGCAGGCAAACTTGGTCTCGCCGCCCACCGTCACGCGGCAGCCACCGCACATACCGGTGCCGTCGATCATGATCGGGTTGAGGCTGACGATCGTTTTGATGCCATACTTCTTGGTAACAGCCGAGACAAACTTCATCATCGGAACCGGGCCGATCGCAATGACCAGATCATAGCCCTTGCCTTCCTCGATCAGCTTCTCAAGCTGGGTGGTGACAAAACCGGGAATGCCGTAGGTCCCGTCGTCGGTGGTGATATACAGCTCATCGCTGACGGCCCGGAACTCCTCCTCGAGGATGACGATGTCCTTGGACTTGAAGCCGGCGATGACATCAACCGGAATGCCCAGCTTGTGCAGGGCCTTGGCCTGCGGGTACGCGATTGCACATCCGACACCGCCGCCGACGACGCAGACCTTCGTCGCCCCCTCGTAGTGGGTGGGCTGTCCGAGCGGCCCGACAAAATCGGCCAGATA
This sequence comes from uncultured Oscillospiraceae bacterium, assembly GCA_949285275.1. Taxonomy (GTDB): domain Bacteria; phylum Bacillota; class Clostridia; order Oscillospirales; family Ruminococcaceae; genus Yanshouia. Next base: position 16,248 of record CASEBP010000080.1, read on the forward strand.
CTCGCCGGCCTTCATCGTCGAAAGCAGCCGGGTGGTCGCGCCGGCGACCTGGAACATGATGGTGACCTCACCGGTGGCGGGATCGGTATCCGCGACGGTCAGCGGGATGCGCTCGCCCTTCTCGTCGACCCGCAGGATGATAAACTGGCCGGCTTTGGCGCGCTTGGCAATGTCAGGCGCCTCGACCTTCATCAGCGTGACGGTGCTGTTGAGGGCTCTGGTTTCGGTAATACGGTTCACACTCTCACTCCATTCGATTGGCTATTAGCGTTGGTGGGCTAACATTTTTATTATATCGCAATTGATTTCCATATGCAACAGTCCTCCGCTCTTTTTCCCGGCTTTTTAGGGAAACACAGGGATATTTCCCCAAAATCCCGCCACAGGGCCCCATCCGGGCCGGGAAAAGAACCGGAGCGTCCGCTGGGCGGGCGCTCCGGGTCAGAGAGAGCATCTGTTTATCTTCTGCGGCTGAAGCAGTCGCTGCAGTAGACAGGACGGTCGCTTCTGGGCTGGAAGGGAACCTTGCAGGGAGCGCCGCACTCAGCGCAGACCGCGTCGAACATCTCGCGGGGTGCTCTGCCCTCGCCGTTGGCCGCCTTACGGGCATCGCGGCAAGCCTTGCAGCGCTGCGGCTCGTTGGTGAAGCCTTTTTCGGCGTAGAACGCCTGCTCGTTAGCAGTGAAGACGAATTCTTTGCCGCATTCCTTGCAAGTGATGATTTTGTCGTTGTACATTTGATTACCTCTATTTCTTTTGATCGCGTTCCCATCCCTTGCCGATGGGATACTGGAATTGAAAATGTTCCACCGAATATGGAACATTCGGCTTAACTATACACGCAAATCCTCATTTTGTCAACAGGAACCGGCGGGTTGTTTCGGGGTTTTCCGCGCCGTCCGGGCCTATTCATAGCGCAGCGCCTCGATCGGATCGAGCCGCGCGGCCTTTCCGGCCGGATAGAGGCCGAAAAAGACGCCGATCGCCATCGAAAATCCCACCGCAATCAGGACGATCCCCGGACTCGGCCAGCCCGGCGCGCCGATCAACACCGAAGCCACCCGGCCCAGTGCGCCGCCGAGGAGTACCCCGATGCTGCCGCCGATCAGGCAGATGATCATCGACTCGACGAGGAACTGTATCCGGATTGCACTGTTTCGTGCGCCGAGGGCCTTTCGGGTACCGATCTCGCGGGTCCGTTCGGTGACCGAAACCAGCATGATATTCATCACGCCAATGCCGCCGACCAGCAGCGAGATGGCTGCGATGACACTGATTGCCAGGCTCATCGTCCCCATCATCCCGGTCATACTGCCGATCATGCTTTCCATATTGCTGCTTCGAATCATCACAAATTCGTTGTCGCGATAGAACCGCCGGTTGAAATACTCCTCGCTGGTCTGGGCAAAGGCCTGGGCGTCCACCCCGTCCCGCACCCGCACCTGGAAGCCGTAATGTCCGCCGCCGACATCGTCGTTTATCTGTTCGGCCACCCCGATGGGAATAAAAATATTGGTGGTGGTGTCCCCCGTCATCGTAGCGGCAAAGCCGCTGACTTCATAACGGTAGATCCCTGAGACGGCAAAGGTGTAGTCTCCCTGGTTGAGCTGGATCCGGATCTCCTGACCCAGCACCTTCTGCAGCGGCAGCTGGGGAAAAAGGGTCTGGGCAAAGCGGTCGGAAATGACCGCCACATACCGCTGGGATCCGACCTCCCGCTCATTGAGATCATGTCCGGCGATGACCGGAATATTCTGGATGCCCAGTCCATTGGCGTTAACCCCTACCACATAACCGGAGGCCTCCTTGCGCCCGTTGAGCGCCTGGCCGGTGCCGACGCTTTTGGTGACCGCCAGGCTCTTGATTTTGTCGGAAAACGCCTCCTGATACATCTCGATCATCTCATCGCTGATCATATCGGTGCTCTCCCAACTGCGGGCCCAGTTGGTATTGCCATTTTCGTCCGGACGGTCCGCCAGGCTAATCTGGATCGAGTTGGCGCCCAGATCGGCGAGCAGCCCTGAAACCGAGGCGGTCAGCGCATTGCCCACCGTAACGATCGCAATGACCGATGCGATGCCGATAATGATGCCGAGCATCGTGAGAATCGCCCGCATCTTATTGGCCCGCAGGCCACCCAGCGCCATGCGGATATTCTCCCACAGGTTCATACCGCCCCTCCTTTCTGCTGTCCAACGATCCGGCCATCCGAAATAGTGATGATCCGGTCCGTTTCGGCCGCCAGCTCAGGGTTGTGGGTGATCAGCAGGATCGTTTTGCCCTGCTCCCGGTGCAGCCGGTGGAACAGGTCCATCACCATCCGTCCGGTCTGGGTATCGAGCGCGCCGGTCGGCTCGTCAGCCAGCAGGATGGCCGGATCGTTGGCCATCGCCCGCGCGATGGCGACCCGCTGTTTCTGGCCGCCCGAAAGCTCATTGGGAAGATGCCTGCGGCGGTCCCCCATCCCCACCTGCTCAAGCAGCTCCGCCGCCCGGGCCGCCCGGCGGGCCCGCGGCACCCCCGCATAAAGCATCGGCAGCTCAACATTGACCTGTGCCGTCGTCCGGGCAATCAGATTGAAGGTCTGAAAAACAAAGCCGATTTTTCGGTTGCGGATCTCCGAGAGCAGATCATCCGGTACCTGCGCCATCGGCACTCCGTCGAGGATATAGCTTCCTTCGGACGGCCGGTCAAGGGCGCCGATGATGTTCATCAGCGTCGATTTTCCCGACCCGGAAGCCCCAACAATCGACACAAACTCCCCCGGATAGACGGTCAGATCAATCCCTTTGAGAATCTCCAGTTCATTGGGCTGCCCGATATAAAACCGTTTGACAATCCCGGCCATCTCGATGATCGGCGCCGGGGACGCCGCTGTCTGCCCTGTCATCGCCGTCACCCCACCATCTGGTCCGCAATGGTCACGGCCATCCCGTCTAAAAGGCCGGTCGGATCGGACGCCACTTGGTCGCCCTCCTGCAGCTGCGGGGAGCGAACCTCAATCAGGAAGTCGGTCTCCATCCCGGTTTCGACCTCGACCGCCCGGGCTACGAGGTGGGAGGGATCGCCGCTGTCGGACGTCTTTCCCTCCTGCTGCAGCAGATAGATGACGCTCTTCCCATCCGGCCCGGTGGTCACCGCCTCGTAGGGAACCGAAAAGACCCCCTCACGGCGTTCAAGCACGACGTTGAGCCGCACCTTCATTCCGATCCTCAGCCCCTGCGGCGCGCCAACCAGCGAGATTTCGGTCTCATAGGAGGCGCTGTTCTCGGTCTTGGTCTCCCCATTGGCGTCCTTGACCGAGGCAGGAGCGATTCGGGATACCCGTCCCTCGAAGCTTTGATCCCCCAGCGCATCGGATTTGACGATGCTCTCCATCCCGACCTGCAGCGAAGCGACATCGTATTCCTTGACCTCGGTGCGGACCCGGAGCCGATCGGTATCCTCGATAACAAAGAGCAGACCGTTGCCCGGCATCCCCTCCTTGGCATAGACCGCCGTCACCACCCCCGAAACCGGTGCCTTAACGGTACAATCGGCGAGCGACCGCTGCAGCCTTTCCAGCTCCGCCTGCTGGGAACTCAGATCCTGCCCAAGCTCCCCGAGCTCAACCTTGCGTTTGAGCGAATCGAGGGTTCGCTGTGCGTCCCGCTCGGCCAGCTTCTGATCCTCCATCGCCTCGAGGTAGGACAGGCGGGCATCCCGGTAGGTGATGGTGATCGGGTTATAGACCTCGCTCTTGTCGTCGTAGGCCTTTTCCCAGTTGTCCCTCGCCTCGTTGTAGGCCGCTTCCTTTTCCGAAAGAACCTGGCGGGCGGCCTCCGCCTTCTCGCTGTCCCCTTCCCGGACCGCTGCGTCGTAGGCATCCTGTGCCCGGTCCATCTCGATCTTGGTCCGGGTCATCTTGCGGTCGAGGTAGTCGTACTCCTCGTCAGCGTGGTCCAGCTCATCGCGGTGATCTTCAAAGTCGCTGCGCGCCTCCGTGTACTTTTTCATCGCGCGGTTGAGGTTCTGGTTGGCCTTGACCAGCTCGGTATAGCTGCCGCTCTCCAAATCGCGCAACATATTGTCATACTCTTCCCGGCTCGCCTCGAGGTTAAGCTCAGCCTCCCGGGCGCTCTTGGCGAAGGCAGCCCGCTGCAGCCCGAGGTCACGTTCGAGCTCCTGTCCGTCAAGCTGCGCGAGGATCTCTCCTTCCTCAACCCGGTCGCCGACCCGCACCAGCACCGCCTGTACCGATTCGCTCTGGTTGGAATAGACCCGCGCCGACTCCTCGCTCTCCAGCCGCCCGGTCAGCGAAATCTGCCGCACCAGCTCCCCGCGGGACAGCTCGGTGACGTTCACCTGCGGGACGCTTTCTCCTGACGCCCTGACGCGCCAGAAGATCCCTCCGGCAGCCACCAGCACCGCCAGCAGCAGCACCGCCTTCCTGCCCCTCCCCCGCCGGGTGGTAAAACGGGCGATCTCCTTTGTCTTTTCCAAAGAACTTTGACCCTGTGGATCGCTCCGTCCGATCATTTGCAGTTTCATCATCGGTCCTTTCCGGTCGGGCAGCCGCCCCGACCTTTATGTACTAGATAATATAGTACAGCTAGTATACCATAGCGATGCCTACAATGCAAGAGAAAAAAAGGCCGTCTGTCTTTTTTATGAGACGACAGCCTGAACCGCTTCAAATTGGCAAAAAATTGGGCGGGACGTCTTCTCATGTCCCGCCGAAAAGAAATATCACACCCGTTGGGAAAAGCCGCCACGCGCAAAGAGCGTCTGCAGATCCTGGGGCAGTGGAGCCGCCACCGTCAGCGGGGCACCCGTCACCGGATGCAGAAAGGAGACCTCCCCGCAGTGCAGTGCCTGGCGGGAAAAGGTCCGGCAATCCCCACCGTAAAGGGAATCACCCAGCAGCGGATGGCCGATCGCCGCACAGTGGGCACGGATCTGATGCATGCGCCCGGTCAGCAGCCGGCAGCGCAGCAGTGTGGCATCCAGCGCAGTGCTGTAGCCGAGCGCGGCATACTCGGTCAGGGCAGGCAGGCCATCGGGATCGGGAACCTGCCGCGGCTCATAGGGCGCCTCCCGCGCCAGCGGCAGGCAGATTCGGCCCTCCCCTTCCATCCGGCCCGATACGACCGCAAAATAACGTTTGTCGATTCTCCGCCAGAGCTTCGCTGCCGCCAGTTGATGGCAAGCGACGACCAGCGCGCCGCTTGTATCCTTGTCCAGCCGGTTCATCACACGCAGAATTCCCGGCACCGCGCTCTCGAGGGTGTCGGTGCGATGGGATCCAGAGCGATGACAAACCAGCCCGGCCGGCTTGTTATAGACGATCAGGTCCTCGTCCCGGTAGAGAACCGGCACCTCAATCGGAAAGCAGTGCATCCGAGGCGGATCAGGCGGCAGGGTAACGGTAAGCAGTTCCCCCTCCTGTAGTATCCGGGTGGAGCGAACCCGCTCTCCCGCGACCATCAATCCGTCCGGCTGCTGCTTGAGAACCACCAATAACCGCTTGGAATACCCCTCGGCAAAGAGCCGCTGCTCAACCGTCTCGCCGCCCCGCGCCGGATAGCTGAGCCGACGCGGGGCGCTCACAGCCCATTCTCCCGCAACACCTCTCCGAGCATGTCGGGAAGCTCATGGGGAAGCATCGCAACCCGCGAACGCTGCCGGGCGCACCGCTCTCCCGCTGCCCCGTGCAGCCGCACAGCGGCCGCCGCTGCTTCGGCCGGTTCCATCCCCTGGGCGAGCAGCGCGGCGGCAAAACCGGCCAGTACATCCCCCGAGCCGCCGCGGGCCATCCCAGCATTTCTCCCCTCGTAGAGGAAAAGCCGCCCGTCCGGTGCGGCAACCACCGTGTCGGCGTCCTTGAGGGCGACAACACACCGGTACTGCCGGGCAAACTCCCCCGCGCAGCGCGCCGGATCGGCCTTGATCTCCTCCCGGGATAACCCGCACAGCCGGGACATCTCCCCGACATGCGGGGTCAGCACGGGAATCTGCCGGGCCTCCCCGAGCAGCCAGAGCCGCCCCGCGACCGCGTTGAGCCCATCGGCATCGAGCAGCACCGGGCAGGGGGCATGCCGCAGCAGCTCGGCGGTCAGAATCCGACCGTCCGGAGAGAGCCCCAGCCCGCAACCGACGAGCAGCGCAGTGGCAGCACCAGCCCGCTCGAGCAGCAGCGGAGCCGCCTGGGCGGCGATCTGCCCGGCTCCGTTGTCCGGCAGCGGAAGAAAGGTCGCTTCGTACAGCTTGGCCTGCGCGGCGGCGAGCACCCGCGGGGTGGATGCCAGCGTTACGATCCCCGCACCCATCCGCAGCGCCGCAAGGGTACACAGCGCCGCTGCCCCAGTGTAACAGTCGCTGCCCGCCACGATCAGCAGACGGCCATAGGTCCCCTTATGCGCGTCGCCGCACCGGACGGGCAGCAATGCGGCCGCCTCGGCCTCGGTCAGATGCACAATCGAACGATCCGTATGTTGGCAATTTGGCATAAAGCCATCCTCCTATTGAGTGGAATTGCTCATCCCCGGGAGAAGGAAACCCCTCCCCTGCCGGAAACCGAGAGGATATCAGCCGATCTCCCGCAGGATCTTATCCCCCACATACAGCCCGTGAGCTGCCGCGTGGGAGAGCGAACGGGTAAAGCCGGCGCCATCCCCAACGGCGTAGATGCCGCGGCAGCCCTCCAGTTCGAAGTCATTGGCGGCGGGACGGGCCGAATAGTACTTGCATTCGACACCGTAGAGCAGGGTATCATAATTTGCAGTACCCGGCGCAATGGCATCGAGGGCGTGCAGCGTTTCGACGATGTTGTCAAGCTGGCGCTTGGGCATGCAGAGGCTCAGATCACCCGGTACCGCCTCAAGGGTCGGAAGAACGGTCGACTGACTCAGCCGGTGCTCATTGGTTCGCCGTCCGCTCTCCAGATCCCCGAGCCGCTGCACCAGCACACTGCCGCCCGAGATCATATTGGCCAGTGAAGCCACCGCCCGGGCATAGTCGATCGGCTCCTGGAACGGCTCAGTGAACCGGATGGTAGTCAGCAGCGCAAAGTTGGAGTTGGCCGTCTTGCGCCGCTCGTCGCGGTAGGAATGCCCGTTGACGGTCAGGATACCGGAGGTATTCTCCATGACAACGCTGCCCCGCTCATTGAAACAGAACATCCGGGTCGTATCACCATAGATCTTCGAGCGGTACCAGATCTTCGGTTCATAGATCCGGGAGGAGAAGTCCTGCCAGATGAGGGCGGGCAGCTCGACCCGCACCCCGATATCGACCTGGTTGTTGTTCATGCGAATCCCGTTTTTGCGGCACCAGTCGGAAAAATAGCGGCTTCCCGCCCGGCCGACGGCGAAGAGAATCCGCTGTGCCTCAACCTGATCGATCTCCCCTTTGCGGCCGCGCAGAGTTAGGCGGTGCGTATCGCGGTCGACATCCGCCGCCTCGGTCTCGGTGCGGATCTCGATGCGCCCGCGCAGCGAATCGACCAGCCGGACCATTGTAGCAAAGTTGGCGTCGGTTCCCAGGTGCTTGAGCTGAGCCTGGTGCATGTGCAGATCGTGCTGCAGGCAAAGCTTCTTGAGCTCATCGCTGGGCATAAACCGGTCGGTCGTCGCGCCGAAGCCCACCAGCACCGCATCGGCCTGCTCGATATAGTCGAGTACCTGCTCCCGCGGCAGATAGTCGGTCAGCCAGCCGCCGTATTCCGTGGAAATGACATATTTGCCGTCCGAAAAGGCGCCGGCCCCGGCGAGTCCCTCCATAATCGAACAGTGGGTGCAATGCAGGCAGTTTTTGGCCTTCCCGGTGACCATCGGGCAGCTGCGGCGGGTGAGATCAGGACCCTTTTCCACCAGAAGAATCCGCAGCGCGGGACGCATCTGCACCAGCCGCCAAGCGGCCATCAGCCCGCTGATCCCGCCGCCGATGATCGCGACGTCATAGCTTTGTTTTTTCTGCTCCGGCAAAGAATTCATCCCCTTTTCCGATACCGGGGACGGCAAACCGTCCCGTTTCCTTTATTATATCATATCCTGCGCGAAAGCAAAGCGAAATCCCCGGTCCCGTTTCCCCACAAATTTTACTTGCTTTTTCGGGAAACGGCGGGTATCATGGAAAAGAAACGGGATTCTTTTTTAGTATTTTACACAGTTTTTAGACATCAAACGGAAAAGGAAGATGAAGATGCAAGCCCTGACCCTCGACAAGATCTACCATGCCGCCTTCGTTATGAAGGACGTCGCCCGCACGACCGACCTGATCCATGCCCCCGACCTGCTGCCCGGCAGCGAAATCTACCTCAAGACCGAGAACCTGCAGATCACCGGCTCTTTCAAAGTCCGCGGCGCTTACTATAAGATATCCCAGCTCTCCCCCGAGGAGCGGAAGCACGGGGTCATCGCCTGCTCGGCGGGCAACCATGCACAGGGGGTGGCGTTGGCCGCCACCCGCGCCGGCCTGCCGTCGACCATCTGCATTCCCGACGGGGCGCCGATCTCGAAGGTCGAGGCGACCAAGCGGTACGGCGCGAAGGTCGAACTGGTCAAAGGGGTCTATGACGACGCCTATGCCCGCGCCTGCGAGCTGCAAAAGGAGACCGGCGCCACGCTGATCCATCCGTTCGACGACCCTGCCGTCATCGCCGGCCAGGGAACCATCGGACTGGAGATTCTTAACCAGCTGCCCGACGTCGATGCGGTCATCGTACCGGTCGGCGGCGGCGGACTGATCTCGGGCGTCGCCTTCGCAATCAAGTCCCTCAACCCGGCGGTCAAGGTCTACGGCGTACAATCAGCGGGGGCGCCCTCGATGGTCAACTCGCTGGAACACCATCAGCGCGAGTCCCTGCCGTCGGTCTCGACGGTGGCTGACGGCATCGCCGTCAAGATGCCGGGCGAGCTAACCTATGATCTTTGCTCCCGCTATGTCGACAAGATTGTCACCGTCACCGACGACGAGATCTCCACTGCCATCCTGACCCTGATCGAGAAGCAGAAGCTGATCGCCGAGGGGGCGGGCGCGGTGTCCTTCGCCGCCATGCTCTTCAATAAACTCCCGCTCGACGGAAAGAAGGTCGTCTGCCTGATCTCGGGCGGCAACATCGATGTCAACATCCTCTCGCGGGTCATTACCCGCGGCCTGATCATGTCGGGACGCAACACCCACCTGCGGATCGAGCTGACCGACCGTCCCGGGCAGATGGAGCTGGTCTCCCACATCATCGCCGAGTACGGCGCCAACATCACCGGCGTCAACCACAACCGTACCGCCGACAACAAGAATATCACCGACTGTTTCCTCGATCTGGACATCGAGACCCGCAACCTCGATCACCTCAATGAAATCAAGGATGCGCTGCAGAAGGCCGGCTTCCGGGTATTCCGGCGCTGACCCCGCAGCGGAAAAGGAGGACGACCTATGACCCCCACCCTCGAAGCACTGCGCGGCAAGCGGGGCTTCCTGTGCGATATGGACGGCGTGATCTACCACGGAAACCGCCTGCTGCCCGGCGTGCGGGAGTTTGTTGACTGGCTCTACGCACAGGAGAAGCGTTTTCTGTTCCTGACCAACTCCAGCGAGCGCAGCCCACGCGAGCTGCAGCAAAAACTCGCCCGGATGGGACTGGAGGTGGACGAACAGCATTTCTATACCAGCGCACTGGCCACCGCCAAGTTCCTCAGCCGGCAGTCCCCCGGATGCACCGCTTATGCCATCGGGGCGCCCGGCCTCTTCAATGCCCTCTATGACGCCGGGATCACAATGAACGACGTCAATCCCGACTATGTCGTTGTCGGAGAGGGAAGCAACTACAACTATGAGACAATCCTGCGGGCGGTGGCACTGGTACGCAAAGGTGCGCGGCTGATCGGTACCAACTCCGACCTGACCGGTCCGATCGAGGACGGCATCGCACCGGCCTGCCGTGCCCTCTGCGCCCCCATCGAGCTGGCCACCGGGAAAACCGCCTACTTTGTCGGCAAGCCCAACCCGCTGATGATGCGTACCGGCCTCAAGCTGCTCGGCTGCCATTCTCACGAGGCGGCGATGATCGGCGACCGGATGGACACCGATATCGTCGCAGGAATGGAAACCGGCCTCGACACCGTGCTGGTGCTGTCGGGGGTCAGCGACCAGGAGACGATCGCCCAGTTTCCCTATCGCCCGACCTACGTCCTGGACGGCGTCGGAGAGATCCCATCCCGTGAATGACCCGCCCTGCAAAAAAACAGCCCCGGGAACCGCTGTGGTCCCCGGGGCTGTTTCGACCCCTGCGGCGCCGGTCAAAGTGCGGCGGGCAGATGTTTTCTCCAGCCGCCGGTGAGAAACCGCACCGAAAAGACAGCGCCGCGCAGCGCCTCATCGATCGCCATCGCAATCCAGATACCGGGCAGCCCCATGCCGAAATGGACTCCCAACAGCCAGGCTCCCGCCACCGCAACCGCCCAACAGGAGACGATCCCCGCCCCGACCGGCAGTCGGACATCCCCGGTGGCCACCAGCGCACGCACCATGACAATATTGACCGAACGGCCGATTTCGAGGAAAAACTCGATAGCCAGAATGGTTCTGCCCAGCGCCCAGACCGAACGGTCCTGAGTAAAGAGACCGAACACCCGGTCGCTGTTACACCAGAGCAGCGCCGTGATGGACAGCGAGACGGCCAGCGCAATACCCACCGCCATCCAGACCCGCCGCCCAATCCGGTCGGAGCGCTGCTCTCCGACGAGATAGCCGACGACGATCTGGGTGGCCTGGGAAATGGCGATCGAATAGACATACGCCACGTTGGCCAGGATGCTGCAGTAGACCTTGGTTGCGACGACCGCCGTCCCGAACAGATTGACAAACCGCAGGATAAAGGCCTGGGAGAGATCATAGGACAGGGATTCTCCGCCGGTCGGCAGAGCAAAGAAGAGCATCCGGCGGCAGACCGCCCCGGGGAAGGGGCGCAGTCGGGAAAGTCTCAATGGAATGCCCACCCGGCGGGCATAAATACGGGCCGCGATGGCGAGGCCGACGCATTTGCTCAGGTCGGTCGAAATCGCTGCCCCCAGCACCCCGAGCCGCGGCATGCCGAACAGCCCATTGATCAGCACCGCATTTCCGGCGATATTCAGCCCGTTCATCACCAGCGCCATGATCAGGATCTCCCGCAGATAGGCATAGCTTCGCAGGATGGCGGTAAAGGTCATATAGCAGCCCTGCACGACAATAAAAGCGCCGACGGTCAGCAGGTAGTTTCTGGCGTCGGGGACGACGTCGGCGGAGATCCGAAGCCAGGAAAAGAGCGGCCGCCAGAAGAGAAACAGGGCCAGACTCGCCGCAAGCGACGCACCCCCCACCACCAAAAAGGCCACATGGCAGACATCCCCCGCCCGCTTTTCATCCTTCGCCCCGATGTACTGGGAAAGCATGATGGTCGCTGCGGCGCTCATGCTGCTGATAAAGATGACGATGATGTTAATGATCTGGTTGCCATTCCCGATCGCCGCCACCCCGGCCTGACTGTAGCGGCTGATCATGATCTGGTCGACGTTGCCGACCAGCAGCTGCAGCAGCAGTTCGGCAAAGATCGGCAGGCTCATCAGAAAGACCTGCCGGGCATTATATTCCTTCATGGTCGCTCCTTTTGCCGGTTCCCCGGCCGTTTGCCGTATTTCATCCGACATGATAATCCTTTCGGGGAGGACTGTCAAGAAATTTTGTATATTTGTAATAATCCATTCAGATATCATTTATGCAAGTTTTCTCTTTTCCCCGGAATTTTCAGTGGTCCGACACCCCTAGGCCGCCGAATTTTTACAAAGGGGAATTTTCTTGACCACGAAATTATGGTATCCTAGCATCATGAAACTTCCCCATTTCCTGTGAAAGGATGGTTCTGATGAAGCGAATCCGTCTGTTCCTTCCGCTGCTCCTGCTGCTGTTTCTGCTCGGATGCAGTTCAAAAATTCTGCCGCTGTCCAGCTCGCTGGCGATAGGAATCGGGCCGGAGGAGCCAAATGATTTGTCCTTTGTCGCTGGTACAACGGTGACGATCCCCCTGACGCTGCCCGAGACCAATCCCCCGACCACCCTCGCGCTCAGCGCCACCCCGCCGCTCAAAGCCTCCTTCGACGGCAGGGAGCTGACCCTGACCTGTGATGAGCCGGGGGACTGCTCGCTGAATCTTACGCTGCAGGCCGAGGGGTACGAGCCAGTCTCCTTCTCCTGCCGGGTACGGATCGATCCGCCGCCGCTTTCGCTGTCGGTGTCCGAAGGCGATACGGGCACCATATCTTCTCTGTCCCTTTCCCGCGGCGAAACCGCCGTCCTCACGCTGCATTCGGAGGAGGGCGCCGTCCTTTCGGCCGAAAGCACGGGCGGCTGCGTCGCATCGGTGGATGGCAACCAGTTGACCGTCACCGCTGAGGAAGCGGGAGACGGATCAGTTTTGCTGCACGCCTCCCTCCCCGGCTGGCAGGATGCCGAGCTGACCCTCCCGGTCACCGTAGCCGCCGTCCCGGCTGAGCTGTCGGTGCCGGCCGCCTCCCTCTCGGCGCTGGTGGGAGAAACGGTCCGCCTCTCCTGCACCATCGACCCGCAGGGGACCCTGTCGGTTGCCTGCGATCCCCGGCTTTCGGCCGACGTTTCGGGAGGAACCGTGAGCTTTCAGGCCGCCGAGCCGGGAAATTATCAGGTCGATCTGACCGTCGAGGCGCCTGGCGATCTTCCTGCCACCCAGACAATCTGGATCAGCGTCTCACTGCCGTCCGTTTCACTGAGCGTTCCGGCTTCGATCGAGCTTTCAGCTGGCGGCAGCATAACCGTGCCGGTGTCGGTCACCTCGGGTGCGTCGGTCTGGGTGCAGGCCTCCGACGGCCTATCGGCGTCGATCGGCACGGACGGTTCACTGACAGTCAGCGCATCCCGGCAGGGCAGCGGTACGGTGACGGTAGGCGCCGAATTGGCGGGATATCAGTCCGCCACCGCCTCCATCCCGGTGACGGTGAACATCTCGCTTCCCCCGGCCAGCAGCCGCTATCAGCAGGAGGCCCGTGAAATCGCCGCGCTGGTCAATGAGGAACGGGCCGCCCACGGCCTCAAGGCATTGGAATACCGCGCCTCGCTCGACGGGCTCTCCCAGCTGCGCGCCCGGGAGGCCTCGGAGGTCTGGTCCCACACCCGCCCCGACGGACGGGACTTCTACACCGTCTTTACCGACTACGGGCTGGTCTACCGCGGTACCGGGGAAAACCTCTTCGCCGCCAACCTGCTCGATACGGAGCTGGCGATGGAGGAATGGATGAATTCTCCAAGCCACCGGGCCAATATCCTGCTGCCGGACAATGCCGTCGATGGCATCTCGGTGGGAATCGTCCGGGGGGACGACGGCGACTATTACATCTGTCAGCTCTTTGTAGCCGACTGAGGGTTCTGTGAGGGATATCATGATGAAGCAACGCCTGATCTATCTGACCACTGTCCTGTGTTCCATCCTGTTTCTGCTGGTCGGCAACTGGATCGCATCGGACGACATGCCACAGTTTGAAGGGATCTATCAGGACCGCTCGGTGGTTGCGCGGGTCGAGGGGATCCTCTCCCGCCAGTCGGCCGCCCAGGAAATCGGCGGCATCCGCTACGGCCGGGGCACCAACATCCTTTTCGCCGCCGAAATCCTCGACGGCGAGGAGAAGGGGCAGCTGGTCACCGCCATCCAGAACGTTGACCCCGAATCCCCTACCCAGCTGCGGGAGGTCAAGGCGGGGGACAAGATCATCCTCGCCTATAATCCGGTCGAGGGGGCCGAGGTGGTCTGGATGCTCGGCGAATACGTCCGCACCGACGCACTGGCCGTCTTCGGGCTGATCTTTGCGGCGGCGTTGGTCCTGTTCGGGCGGCGCAAGGGGCTCAACACCCTGCTTTCGCTGGGCTTCACCTGTCTGGCAATCTTTGTCGTCTTCATCCCGTCCATCCTTTCGGGCAAAAACATCTACCTCTGGTCGGTCATCACCTGCGTCTACGTCATCGCAATGACCCTGCTGATCGTCGAGGGGCCCAACCAGAAATGTCTCTGCGCGTCGATCGGCTGCTGCGCCGGCCTGGCCGTATCGGGTGGATTAACCCTGCTATGTGACCACTTTCTGCAGCTGACCGGCATGGTCGACGAAAATGCGATGTACCTCAAATACCTCGTCGAGGACGACCCGATCGACCTCAAAGCAATTATCTTCGCCGCCATTCTGGTCGGTGCGATGGGGGCGATTATGGACGTTGCGATGTCGCTGGCATCCTCCCTCTGCGAGCTGCACGAAAAAGCCCCCGAATGTCCCGCACCGGTGCTCTTTTCCTCGGGGATCACGATTGGCCGGGATATGATGGGTACGATGGCCAACACGCTGGTGCTGGCCTACATCGGCAGCTCGCTGTCGCTGACCCTGCTGCTGGTCGCCTACAGCCGTTCGACCGTCGCGCTGCTCAACCGCGAGATGATCGTCGTCGAGATTCTGCAGGCACTGGTTGGCAGCGCCGGTATCCTGCTGACCATCCCGCTGACCTCGCTGATCAGCGCGATTATCTACACCCGTGCCTCCCGGCACCACGAATCGGCCGCACCCCCCGCTGCGCCGCAGGATCTTCCCCCTGCAGCAGAGAAGGATTGTGGACAGTTATGAAAATCCAGCCCATTTTTTGTCAAATGAACCGATTGACTTGATGGGGGTTATCTGCTAATTTATTGATAGAAACCGGTATACAAAACCGGTACATAAGGAGGGTACGGGATGGCCGGCAAGGTTACGATTTCCGATATCGCCAAAGAGGCCAAGGTATCCAAGACCACCATCTCCCGTTACCTCAACGGGAACTACAGCTACATGTCGGCCGAAACCCGGCTGCGGATCGAACAGATCATCCGGCAGTACAACTATGTTCCCAACAGCATCGCCCGCACCCTCAAGTCCAAAAAGAGCGGGATGATCGGGGTGATCGTCAACACACTGCGCTACCAGGTTGGCGCCCAGACGGTCACCGGCATCAATGATATCTGCACCAAGAACGGCTACGGCACTATCGTCCACTGCAGCAACGGCAACCGCATTGCCGAGCAGACGGCGATTCAGCTTTGCCTCAACCAGCAGGTTGAGGGATTCATCATCATCCCCTGCGAAAATGAAATCGAGCCTTACCGGCAGATCTGCGACCAGGGCATCCCGGTCGTCATCTGTACCCGGCGGCTGACCGGCTGGCCCTACGGCTGCGTCTATGTCCGCCACGAACTGCTGATCGAGGGGATGCTTCACCACCTCAAGGAACAGGGATTCAAAAAGGTCAAGTTTCTGATCGACGTGCACGACTTCCACAAGGACTGGATGGGCGAGGTGTTCGCCCAGAGCGCCCAGGCCCTCTTCGGAATGTCCCCGGAGGAAGCGGTCGTCTGGGTCGGCCGGGAGGCTCCCCCCGTCTGCGAGGCCCTGGAAGCCTTTCTGCACCAGTACCCCGGGCAGCGCAAGGCGGTGATGGCGGTCAACACCCACACCCTGTTCATGACCCTCCGGGAGCTGGAGCGGCGCAAGATCCGGATTCCCCAGGAGCTGGGGGTCTGCGGCTACGATGCGATCGGCTGGTCGGAACTGGTCTTTCCCGGCATCACGGCGATCCGTCAGCCGATGGACCGGATGGGAATGGCCGCCGCCGAAATGATGATGAACTGCCTGCGGGAAAACCGCCTGCCGCAGGAATGTGTCGCTCTTGAGGGAAGTATGTTCTTCCGCAATTCCACCCGGCTGATCTCTCTCTAAATACAAAAAAGTAAGGATGGTTTTCCATCCTTCTCTTTTGGGCTTTTAGTTAATCGGTAAACAAAAACGGTTAACTAAACCGAATCCGGATACACGGTACGTCGGTACCTGTAGAATACAAATAGAAAACAGGAGGAAGAAACATGAAAAAAGCGCTTTCCATTCTTTTGGCACTGGTCATGCTGCTTGCGTTCGCTGGCTGCGGTGGACAGAGCAGCACTTCCGCCGAATCGGCGCCGGCTGCATCGGGCAGTGAGGCAGCCGCCACCCCCGCCGCCGACGGCGAATGGCCCAGCCAACCGATCACCCTGCTGTGCGGCTACTCGGCCGGCGGCTCGTCCGACCTCGGCTGCCGCTATGTGGCGGAGGCGCTCAAGAACATTCTCGGCGTTCCGGTCATCGTCGAGAACATCCCCGGCAGCGGAAGCTGGCTGGCCTGGAACCAGCTGCTGCAGAACACGGAGCCGGACGGCTACACCTTCGCGCTGGTCAACCTCTCCGCGATGTACGGCCACTACGACGAAACCAACCCCCGCGAAACCACCCTTGACGACTTTGAGCTGCTGGCCAACCATGTCATCGACTATCAGGTTCTGGCCATCCGCAACGACGAGACCCGCTTCACCGACTATGCGTCGCTGATCGAATATGCCAAAGAAAACCCGCTGATTCTGGCTTCGGCGACCTCCAATATCACCAGCGGCGACGCCACCGTCGCCAAGATGCTCGAGCAGGTTCACGGCTGCCAGCTGACCGTCATTCCGGTTGACGGCGCCTCGGATGCCACCACAATGTTCCTGGCCGGTGAGACCGACTTCCTGTCGGCCAACCTCGGCGATATCATGGAGGCCGAGGAGAACGGCTATCATCCGATCGTCGTCTTCGCGCCCGAGCGCTCCGAATTCGCCCCCGACGTCCCGACCGCCATCGAGACCGGCATGGATGACTATGTCTCCTTCTCGGCCCGCGGCTTTGCTTACATGCCCGGCGTTGATCCGGCCATCGTCGAAAAAATGACCGACGCGCTGGTCAAGGCGATGGACGACCCCGACTACCAGAAGAACATGGCAGCGATGGGCGCCCAGCTTGAGCTCTACACC
>CASEBP010000081.1 GCA_949285275.1 uncultured Oscillospiraceae bacterium
ATCAGTGTGCGGATCTGAAATCCGTCGACATCGGCGTCGGTGCACAGGATGACCTTGTTCCAGCGCAGGTTGTCGATGTCGAAGGAGGACAGCTCCCGGTTCGCCTTCGACCGGACCTCCACCCCGCACCCGAGCACCTTCATAATGTCGGTGATGATGTCGTTTTTGAAAATCTTGTCATATTCGGCCTTGAGGCAGTTGAGGATCTTGCCCCGAACCGGAATGATCGCTTGAAATTCGGCGTCCCGTCCCATCTTGCAGGAGCCCAGCGCCGAATCTCCCTCCACGATATAGATCTCCCGCCGGGAGACGTCCTTGGTGCGGCAATCGACAAATTTCTGCACCCGGTTGGCGAGATCCACCGTACCGGCCAACTTTTTCTTGAGATTGAGCCGGGTCTTTTCGGCCGACTCCCGGCTGCGCTTGTTGATCAGAACCTGTTCGGCAATCTTGACCGCATCGTCGGGGTTCTCGGTGAAATAGACCTCGAGGCTGTGGCGAAGAAATTCGTTCATCGCCTCATAGATGAAGCGGTTGTTAATCGCCTTTTTGGTCTGGTTCTCATAGGAGGTCTGGGTTGAAAAACTGGAGGAAACCAGCGCAAGGCACGGCTCGACATCGGCATAGGTGATCTTGCTCTCATCCTTGAGATACTTTCCATTCTGCTTCAGCCAGGCATCGATCTGAGCGACAAAGGCGATCCGCACCGCCTTTTCCGGGCTTCCGCCGTGCTCGAGCCAGCTGGAATTGTGGTAGTACTCGGTCAGCGCGACCTGGTTGGAAAAGCATAGCGCGACGTTAAGCTTAACCTTATATTCCGGACGGTCCTCCCGATCCCGCCCCTTGCGCTCGGCGCTCCAGGTCTGGACCGGGGTTAAAAAGGAGCTGCCCACCAGCTCGGAAAGATAGTCGGAAATGCCATGCTGGTAGAAAAACTCCTCCTCCTCAAAGGACTGCCCAATCTGGTTGCGTAGCAGGAAATGCACCCCCGGATTGACTACCGCCTGGCGGCGGATCGTCTCACGGTAGTATTCCAGCGGCACATCGATATCGGTGAAGACCTCGAGATCGGGGCGCCAGCGGATCCGGGTGCCGGTCTGCCGGCGCTTGGAGGGCTCCTTTTTGAGCTGTCCCACATTCTCCCCGTGCTCAAAATGCAGCGCATAGCAGAAGCCGTCACGGTGAATCTCCACGTCCATATATTCCGAGGCATACTGGGTCGAACAGAGGCCCAGTCCATTGAGGCCCAGCGAGAATTCATAGTTGTCCCCGCCGTCCTCCTTGTACTTCCCGCCCGCATACAGCTCACAGAAGACCAGTTCCCAGTTGTACCGTTCCTCCCGGGCGTTGTAATCGACCGGGATTCCCCGGCCGAAATCCTCACACTCGACCGAATGGTCGGCGTAGCGGGTGATAATGATCCGGTTTCCGTACCCTTCCCGCGCCTCGTCGATCGAATTGGAGAGGATCTCAAAGATCGAATGCTCACAGCCCTCCAGCCCGTCCGAGCCGAAGATGACCGCCGGACGCTTGCGAACCCGGTCGGCCCCCTTGAGCGCCGTAATGCTTTCGTTATTGTAATTGGAGTTGAGCTTTGCCAACAGGCATCCTCCTTTTTCGCGGTGTGCCGCGTCTTCCGAAAAGAAGGCCGCTGCAAAGCCAATCTGCAACGGCCTTTCATATCTTTTCTATTTTATCTGCTTTTCTGCAGCTTTGTCAAGAAAGGGATGTCGAACTTTTCGACCGGCGCCCAGCTGTACGGAACCCGCAGCGTCTCACACAGGCCGCACCATTTGTCGGCCAAGCAGATCAGCCATCCGATCCGGCTGCGGGGCGGAAGGAGGGTCAGCGGAAACATATGCCGCAAAATGGCATCCTGCTCCTGAGCGCCAAGATCAAACTCCTCAAGGGCATTGCAGAGCGCCCGGCGCGGATGGGTGAAGCCGTGCCACCGGGGGCGCTGCCCGCGCAGATGCCAGTCATACAGGAAATAATCGTGCAGCAACGCTGCCCGCACCAATGCCCGGGTGTTCACCTTCCAGCCAAGCCGGCGCGCCAGACGCAGGCTTATCCAGGCTACGCCGGCACAGTGCTGATAGACGCTGGTTGTCCCATGCTGGATCAGCCCGGCGCAGCGCGGATAACGGGAGCCCTCGCACAGTGACGCAAGCTCCCTCCGCAGCAGTGCCTGATCCTCCTGCCGTTCCATCACGGCCTGTCCCCTCCTATCTGTCGGATTCTTTTATGATTTTATCGCCAAAATGCAATTTCTTTGTGAACAAAAAAGGGGTGTTCCTGTAAATGATGCGGCGAATGTTGCGGCGGCTTTCTGACATACTAACAGCGAAATCTGCGCCGGTACCGGCGCATCAGAGAAACGGAGAGAAATCAGATGGCAGGTGTGATCTTCAGCATCCTCGCAGGGATGGCGATGAGCATCCAGGGCGTGATGAATACCCGGCTGAGCGAAAAAATCGGACTCTATGAATCGAATCTGTTCGTCCAGGGGACCGCCTTTCTTCTGTCGCTGGTGGCAGCCCTGCTGCTCGGGCAGGGCAATTTCGGGGCGATCGGGGAGGTCAACCGGGTCTACCTCTTCGGCGGTGTGCTCGGGTTGGCCATCACCATCACCGTGATGCTCGGTATCCGCAGCCTCAGCCCGACCGTCGCCATCTCGATTATCCTGATCTCCCAGCTGCTCGTTGCGGCACTGATCGATGCGTTCGGATTGCTGGGAAGCGAAAAGGTTCCCTTCGGCTGGGCCAAATTTCTCGGTCTCGGCCTGATGATCGCAGGGGTGCTGCTCTTCAAATGGGAGCGCAGCTGATCCCGGTCCAGACCAGCGTGGCGGCGGTAACCACAGCCACAGCCGTCGCGGCCGCCAACAGCCGTCCCACCGCAGGAAGATCCGGATCGCGCAGCAGGGCCAGCACGCTTCCCCCGTCCAACCCCGGCAGCGGCAGCAGGTTGAAGCAGGAAAGGGCCAGATTCACCGCCGCAAAGCGGGGAAATCCCCCCAGCAGTGCCGCCGCTCCGGCAGCAAGCCCCGCCGCCGGTCCGGCAAGCAGGATCAGCAGTTCGGCCAGCGCGCCGGGAGGCTCCGCATAGCGCGGGAGAATCTCCGCACCGAAGGCCCCCAGCCGGAATTTTCCTATGCGTCCTCCAAAGCCAAACAGAGCAGCCAGATGGCCCGCCTCATGAATGGCCGCACCCAACAGCAGGCTGCAGAGGTCCTGTCCGGCCAGAACCCCCGCCGCTGTCAGCGCGAAAAACCAGAAGCTGACCGCCGTACGTCCCGCCGGACCCGCTGCACCCATCAGGCCCACCCGTCCGCCGCGCAGCGCGGATCCACCGCCTGCTGCTCCACCAACAGCTCAAAGTGAAGATGCGGTCCGGTCGATACCCCGGTGCTTCCGACCCGTGCGACCGTCTCGCCCTGCCGCAGGTTCATCCCCTCCTGGGCCACAATCTCACTGCAATGGCAGTAACGGGTTGCGATACCGCCATGATCCAGCAGGATATAGTTGCCATAGACCGGCGAATACCCGGTTTCCGCCACCCGGCCCGGATAGGCCGCCGCAATCGGGGTCCCCTCCGGCGCCGACAGGTCGACCCCCGTGTGAAAATCCTGCTGTCCGGTGATTGGATGAACCCGCCGCCCAAACGGGCTGGTGACCTGCCCTGCGACCGGTCGAGCCGCTGCAGCCGACAGGACGGGAAGGGCGGCCGACACCCCCGACGGCGTCGTGCCGTCGTCAGGGAGCCAACCGCCCTGTCCGCCCTGGGAGGAATCGCCGTCGAGGCCGAGCGCACCGTCAATCGTCCGGGCCGCCCAATCGCCCAGCCGTCCGAGCATCCCCTGCTCCTTTGCCTTTCCGAGCATCGAAGCGACCGCGACCGCCTCGGTCTGGTCCGAGAGGATCTGTGATGCACAGTGTTTGACCTCGGTCATCCCCCAGTACTGCCCCGCCGCGAAGGCAAACGCCAGCATAGCGGCGCAGATGACGCTCTGCAGCAGGGTCACCAGCAGAAAGTCCGCCTCCCCGCCGGTCTGTCCCCGCCTCGAAACTACCCTGATCCTCCGTCCGGTCATCCTGCGTCCTCCCCCATTCGTTGCGATTGTTTCAGCTTATGCGGGAAGATGCCGGGAAATGCCGGCGAAAAAGGGGCAGGCCAACCGCCCGCCCCTTTGGATCCAAATCTCAGCCGCGGTCCACAAAGGACAGGACCGCCGTCTGACGCGGAGTCTGCGCTGTGAGCGTCAGCTCCCCCGCCTCATAGCGCACTACCTCATCGCACAGGGCGAGGAACGGCTCAAGCTCGCCAATCACCTCATAGCCGTACTGCCCGTCCCGGTAGTGCATCGGGATGACCACCCGCGCGGAAAGCTGGCTGACAATCTGTGCCGCCTCAGCCGCGTTGATGGTGAAAAACCCGCCGACCGGGATCATCACCGCGTCCAGCCCCTGCAGCATCTTCTGCTCTTCGGCGGTCAGTGCACAGCCCAGATCGCCGAGGTGGGCAATCCGAAGCCCCTCAGCCGAGAGGATATGGATCCGGTTGCTTCCCCGCTTGCTCCCCCGAGCGTCATCGTGGAAGGTATCGATCGTCTCCACCAGGTAGCTGTCCTTGTTACCGGTCAATCTCACCACCTGCTTTGCGCCGTGATCCCGGTGCTCGTGGCTGCACAGAACCCGGTCGGCAGTCAGATGCAGGGGGGGATACCCCGGAACCGACCCGTCCTCATAGGGGTCAAGAACGACCGTACCGGCGGAAGATTCCACCGTAAAACAGGAATGTCCATGCCATATGATCTTCATTGCCGCAGCGCTCCTTTCAAGGTCATGACCGGGCTCTTCCACGGAACCGGTCTTTTTTTATTGTAGCACATCGCCGCGCCTTTTGAAAAGAGGCTGCTGCGGTCCGCCTCAGGGAATGCCCAACAGTTCCTTCCGCAGCTGCTGCATGATCTTCTTCTCTCTGCGGGAAACCTGCACCTGGGTCATTCCGAGCCGTTCAGCGGTCTGGCTCTGGGTCTTTTCCCCGAAATAGCGCATCAGGATGATGGTGCGGTCCCGCTCCTCGAGCAGGCCGAGCGCCTGACGAAGCGCAATCAGGTCTCCGGCCAGTTCCTCGGGGGACTCGACCGGAAGATCCAGCTGCCCTCCGCCGTTTTCGTCGGTCTCGGTCAGCGAGATCGGCGGATTGCTGACCCCCAGCGCCTCGACAACTGCCTCCTGCTCCACCCCGAGCATTCCGGCCAGTTCCGCCACCGTCGCTTCCCGGCCGTGTTCGCCGCAGAACCGCTCACGGGCACGGGAGACCTTCAGGGAAAGCTCCTTGATGGTCCGGCTGATCTTGATCGCCCCGCCATCCCGGAACAGGCGGCGCATCTCCCCGAGGATGACCGGCACCGCATAGGTGGAAAACCTCACCCCCCGCTGCGGATCGAAGGCGTCAGCCGCCTTGATCAGGCCGATACATCCGGCCTGGAACAGATCCTCGTATTCGATTCCCCTGCCCTTGAACCGGTGGGCGCAGGCGTGCACCAGTCCGAGGTTCTGTTCAATGATTTCACCGCGGGAAGCACGGTCAGTGGATTGCATCGTCGTCACCTTTCAATCGCAACCTCTTTTCCAGGGTCACGACGGTGGGACCTCCCGCTTTGGACCGTACCGCTACCCGGTCCATCATGCTCTGCATCACCGAAAATCCCAATCCCGACCGCTCCTCGGTGTTGCCGGTGGTGAAGAGAGGTTCCATCGCCCGCGTCACGTCCGGTATCCCGCAGCCCTTGTCCTTGACCCGGACGACTACCCGTCCGCCCTCATAGAGCGAAGCGGATATGTAGATCCTGCCCAGCGAATCGGGATAGGCATGCACGATGCAGTTGGTCACCGCCTCGGATACGGCGGTACGAATATCCGAAAGCTCGTCCACCGTCGGATCCAGCTGGGCTACCAGCGCCGCGATGCAGCTGCGGGCCAGTCCCTCGTTGACCGAACGGCTATCGAATTCCAGCCTGAGGGTATTGATCGGCTTGGTTCTCTGTCTCATTGGCTTGTCCCTCCGTTGTGTTCCATCTCCGCCAGCCGGTCCAGCCCGGCCAGCCGCATGACCCGGCGCATCGGCCGGGGTACGTTGGCAATTGCCACCTTCCCGCCATAGGCGGAAACCAGTTTGTAGCGTCCCATAACCAATCCGATCCCCGAGGAGTCCATGAAGGACACCCCGCCGAAATCAAGGGTCAGCAGCCTGGGCTGATGGGTCTCGACCGCCGCGTCAATCTCCTCGCGCAGCGCCGCCGCCGTGTGGTGATCGATCTCACCGGTCAGCAGCACCGTCATCACGCCGTCAACCGGCGACAGTACGGCAGACATTCCGCACCCACTTCCTTTCCTGTTTGTCTGGATATTCTTCCCGCCTGAGCGGCGGATTATCCGCTGGTTTCAGTGTAATGAATTCTGCCGTCGAAAAGGGCAGAAAACCCGTACCCGGCGGAAAAAGCTGCGGCGCGGTATCCCACCCGGCCCGGTGGGGCATGCTAGGACGAGGACCTTCATCCCAATCCGAGAGGAGAATTCCCATGCACCGACGTCTGCTGCTGTTCTTCTGCACGCTGATCCTCTGCTTTTCCCTGCTGGTCTCCCGGCTGGCTGATATCGCCTCCCAAACCACGCTGCTTGCTGCGGCCGGACAACAATCGGCCACCGTTCTGCAGGTCGCCGAAACACGCGGCACCATCTATGACCGGAAGATGCGCCCGCTCACCGGCATCCGGACCGATTATGTCGCCGCCGTCCTTCCCGGCGATCAATCCGCAGACCTGCTGATGCGCCATACCCCTGAAGCGCAGCGCACCGCCCTGCTCGACCGGCTGACCGGAGGGAAACCCTTCCTCTGGCCGGTTGATTCGGGTGATCTGTATGCCCGCGGGGTGGAGGTTTTTCCGGTGGAGCAGCGCTACCTCGACCGGCAGCCGGCCGTCCACCTCATCGGACAGCTCGACCCCGCGACCGGACAGGGCGCTTCGGGGCTGGAGCTCGCCTATGATTCGCTGCTTTCGGCCGCCGGAGGCAGCCTGCAGATGCGCTATTTCACCAACGCCCTGGGGCGCGGCGTCTCCAACACCCCGGCTGAAAAGATCGATACCGGCTACCGCAGCGGCGCGGGGCTGGTGCTGACCCTTGACCGGGAACTGCAGCAGCTCGTCGAACAGGCTGCTCAGCCGCTTGAACGGGGCGCCGTCGTCGTGATGGACCCCCAGACCGGTGACCTGCTCGCCTGTGCGAGCGTCCCGGCTTTCAACCCCAACAACCCGGCCGCCTCGATGAACGACCCAGATCTGCCGTTTCTCAACCGGGCTTTCTGCGCCTACAGCGTCGGTTCCACCTTTAAGCTGCTGACCGCTGCCACCGCCCTCGAGCAGGGGATCCCGGCTACGCGCACCTATGAATGCCGGGGGGCAATCGAGGTGCTCGATCAGACCTTCCACTGCCACAACCTCAACGGCCACGGGCTGCTCGACATGCAGGGGGCGATCGAACATTCCTGCAATCCCTACTTCATCTCCCTCGCCCTGGAAATCGGCGGTGCGCCGCTGCTCTATAAGGCGCAGCAGCTGGGCTTCGGCACCGCCTTCGAGGCGGCCCCGGGATTCAGCAGCTACACCGGTACCCTGCCTGATCCCCGCGAACTGACCGCCCCTGCCGCTACCGCCAACTTTGGCTTTGGCCAGGGTTCGCTGACCGCAACCCCCGTTCAGATCGCCTGCCTCGTCTCGGCGATGGTCAACGGAGGCGGCGCCGTCACCCCCCGTCTCGTCGCCGGCTCCACTACCGATGGAACCTCATTGACCGAGCCCACCGCGGTCTATTCCCCGCGGCAGGTTTTTCTGCCCGAAGCAACGGCTCAGGTTCGGGAGATGATGATCGCAGTGGTTGAGGAGGGAAGCGGCACCAATGCGATGCCGGCCCGAGGCGGAGCGGGAGGAAAAACCGCCTCGGCGCAGACTGGGCAGTATGTCGACGGGGAGGAGATTGTTCACGCCTGGTTCGCCGGTTTCTATCCGGCCGAAAGCCCTCGCTTTGTCATCGTCGTGCTCTGCGAAGGCGGGGAATCGGGTGGAGACCGCGCCTGCCCCATCTTCCGGGATATCGCCGACGGCATCGCTGCCCTCGGTCTGTGAACCACCTAAACCGCCGGATTTCTTCTTTGCATTTCGACAGGATTTGTGCTATGATGCTCTGCGGCCGATCGCTTCGACCAACAAACAGACAGAAAGGTGTTCAACGTCCATGCAGCAAGAGTATCATCTCCGGCTCGGCATTTTAGTCATGGTTCTTTCTTCGTTTGGCTTTTCGGCCATGCAGCTCACGGTGGCTCTCTCCCGCAGCACCATCCCTCTGATGCAGCAGGTATTCTTCCGCAATGTGATTTGTCTGCTCATCGGGCTGATCTTCTGCCGGATCCGGCGGGTCCCCTGTCTGGGCACCGCGAAACAGCAGTCCTACCTGTTCGGCCGTTCTCTCTCTGGCATGCTCGGGGTCATCTGCCTCTTTGCCGCCTCAGCGGGGGCACGCCAGGCCGACGTCTCGATTCTCAGCAAGCTCAACCCCTTCTTCGTCGCCCTCTTCGCCGCGGTCTTCCTGCACGAACAGGTGACCCGCCGGCAGGTATCTGCCCTCTTTCTCGCCTTTGCCGGGGCTTTTCTCGTCTGCAACCCCACGATGAATTCCAACCCCGGCCCGCTGGGGCTCGCGCTGCTCAACGCCTTCTTCAGCGGGATCGCCTACATCCTGCTCTCCTATATGAACGGCAGAGCGGATCCGTTTACCATCATCTCGCATTTTTCACTGGTGAGCTGCACCAGCGCCGGCATCTGGTTGCTGCTGACCAACAGCATGGTCCGTCCCTCCAGCCGCGACTGGCTGATGCTTCTGTTGATCGGTCTTTTCTCGGCGCTCGGTCAGGTCTGCATCACCTTTGCCTACCGGCTCGCCCCCGCCTCTCAGATCAGCATTCTCGATTACACCGGCATCCTGTTTTCGCTGCTGCTGGGCTGGTTCTTCCTGGGGGAATCGGTGCCCGCCACCTCGCTGGCCGGCGCGGTACTGGTCATTCTCGGAGCATGGGTCTCACTGGGTACCCGGCATAACCGGCAACGCACCTGACGCAAAACATGCCCGCAGGGTTTTCCTGCGGGCATGTTTCTTTCCCCATCAATTTACAATTTGTCCTTGATTTTTTTAACGGAATGAGGTATCATATATTAGCACTCGTAAATATTGAGTGCTAATTTTATAACACAGCCTTTCATTCAGATGAGGAGGTTTTTCAGATGGCCAAAAAGCAATTCAAGACAGAGTCCAAACGGATCCTTGACCTGATGGTCAATTCGATCTACACCAATAAGGAGATCTTCCTGCGTGAGCTGATCTCCAACGCCAGCGACGCCATTGACAAGCTCTATTTCCGCTCGCTGACCGACCAGAGCGTCGGCATGAACCGCTCCGACTTCGCGATCGACCTCGCCATCGACAAGGAAGCGCGTACGCTGACCGTCTCGGACAACGGCATCGGCATGACCGCCGAGGAGCTGGAGAAAAACCTGGGTACCATTGCCCACAGCGGTTCCCTTGATTTTTCCAACAACAATGAGCTGTCCGACGACATCGATATCATCGGGCAGTTTGGCGTTGGCTTCTACTCGGCCTTTATGG
>CASEBP010000082.1 GCA_949285275.1 uncultured Oscillospiraceae bacterium
CCCCCTCCACGGGGCGCATACCGCCTTTTCTTGTTATCCAGCCCTCCGGCTGTATCGGTTGAGCAAAAGTCAGCGTGGGATTGATGTGGTATCTTTATCTAAGCGATACCCCCGTCTGCTTCTCGCCGATGAACCCACCGGCGCCCTTGACTCAGCCACCGGCCGGGAGGTAATGAAGCTGTTTGGCGAGCTCAATGAGATGGGGCACACCATCGTCATGATCACCCACGACAGTCACATCGCCGGCTACGCACGGCGGGTGGTCCATATCATCGACGGCCAGCTGTCGGAGGACTAGCTGGTCTTATCAGGCAAAAGAGGCGCCGGACCTATCGAAGGTCCGGTGCTTTTTTATCGGGCCTCCCCTTCACCCACAGCCGGATCGGAGAACCGCCATACAAAAAGAGACAGAAAAGACATATTCCGCTGTGTCACGCCACCCGGTCAGGACCGCAGCAAGACCATCGCCGGCCGCCTGCCATCCCCCTTTTCCAGCTTGCCAAAGCTGCTCAGGCCGTCTGAGGCGGCAGCCAACCATTCCAGATAAACAGGAAAATCTTTGCTTGACATTCCGGAAACGGACGATTATAATATAAGAAATTAGAATTATTCTAAATTTGAGGATCTTATGACGCGTTACGAAAAGAAAATTCTTGAAATTATCACCAAATCCGACGGTCACATGACGGCTGATCAGATCTTTGAGATGCTGCGCCGCTGCTGTCCTTCGGTCGCTCTTGCCACCGTTTATAACAATCTCAACAAGCTTTGCCGCGCGGGCCTGATCCGCAGAATCTCAATGCAGGGTATGCCGGACCGGTTCGACCGAACCGCCCGCCACGATCATCTGGTTTGCCAGAAGTGCGGAAAGTTGCTGGATCTCCACCTTCCCGACCTGACCGCTCGGCTTCAGCAGCAGATAGACGTCCCGCTCCTGGCCTACGATCTCAAGCTGCTGTATATCTGCTCCGACTGCCAGAAAGAGAAACAGATCTACCCAGAAAGGAAATGATTATGTCCCGTCATCTGCCGCTGTCCGTCCGCGTTGCCATCGACCCCGACAACCCGAGTATCCTTCGGCGGGAGGAGCGATGTATCCGGTGCGGACTCTGCAAAAATGTCTGCACACAACAAATGGGGGTACATGGCACCTACTCCCTGGAGCAAACCGGGGACCGGGCTATTTGCATCTACTGCGGGCAATGCGCCAATGTCTGTCCGGTCGACAGTATCATCGAACGCGACGAAACGGAAGATGTCAAGCGGGCGGTGGAGGATCCCGGGCGGGTGGTCATTGTCAGCACTTCGCCATCCGTTCGGGTAGCGCTGGGCGAGGAGTTTGGGATGGAACCCGGCCGCTTCGTCGAAGGCAAGATGGTCGCCCTGCTGCGGGCATTGGGCGTCGACTATGTGCTGGACACCAACTTTGCCGCTGATCTGACCGTTGTCGAGGAGGCCAGCGAGCTGGTGCGCCGTCTTTCGGAGCCAAACGCCTTACTTCCCCAGTTTACCAGCTGCTGTCCGGGCTGGGTTCACTTTGCCGAGCTGTATTACCCCGAGCTGCTCGGCCATCTCTCATCCGCCAAAAGCCCCATCGGAATGCAGGGTCCCACCATCAAGACCTACTTTGCCAAAAAGATGGGGATCGACCCCGCACGGATTGTCAACGTCGCTCTGACCCCCTGCACTGCCAAAAAGTTTGAGATCCGCCGGGAGGAGATGCGGGCTTCCGCCGACTATTGGGGCATCCCCGAGATGCGGGATATGGACTGCGTCATCACCACCCGGGAACTGGCCCGTTGGGCCCGTGAAGCGGGGATTGACTTTCCTGGACTGCCCGATTCCTCCTATGATCCCATCATGGGACAAGCTTCCGGCGCAGGGGTGATCTTCGGCAATACCGGCGGGGTGATGGAGGCTGCACTGCGTACCGCCTGTGAATTTCTCACCGGCCAGGAAGCGCCCGCCTCGTTGCTGGATCTGCAGCCGGTCCGCGGTGACGAGGGAATCCGGGAAGCTTCGGTGACAATCGGGGAACGGGATCTTCGGGTCGCCGTTGTTTATGGTACGGCAAATGCCCGGACGCTGATCGAACGAATCCGCCGCGGTGAAGCGCAGTACCATTTTGTCGAAGTTATGGCCTGCCCCGGCGGCTGCATCGGCGGCGGCGGACAGCCGAAAAATCCCGGGAAAGATCCCGAACAGGCCCGCCGGAATCGGATCGAAAGCCTTTACCAGCGGGACCGTTCCATGCCCCTCCGCAAAAGTCATGAAAATCCCGAGATCAAACAGGTCTACGAGGAGTTTTATGGTCGGCCGCTCAGCGAAATGGCAGAGAAAATGCTTCACACTGCCTATCAGGATCAGAGCAGCCGGCTGAATTTGAAAGGAGGAAACAATGTGAGTCGATGGGTTTGCAACATCTGTGGCTACATCTACGACGAGGAGAAGGAAGGAAAGGCCTTCGCCGATCTTCCGGACAGCTGGGTATGTCCGCTGTGCGGTGCGGACAAGGCGTCCTTCCGCCCCGAGGAGGAACCAAAGGCCCCCAAAGCGTCCGTTGCCCCGCTCCACCTGGACGGAGATATGAAGGAGCTCTCTGCCGGGGAACTCTCTGCCCTGTGCTCCAACCTGGCACGCGGCTGTGAAAAGCAGTACAAGGACCGGGAGGCCGCGCTCTTCCGGGAGCTGGCAGACTTTTTCGCTGCGGCGACCCCCGCCGTTGCGGATGCCGACATCTCCCGTCTGGCGGAACTGGTCAGCCGCGATCTGGAGGAAGGATACCCCGCCCTCTCGGCCCAGGCTACAGCGGCTTCGGACAGGGGCACTCAGCGAATCTGCGTCTGGGGGGAAAAGGTGACCCGGATTCTCCAATCGCTGCTGCAGCGCTATCAGAAGGAAGGGGAAGCCTTCCTGGAGAAGACTCAGGTCTGGGTCTGCACCGTCTGCGGATTTGTCTATGTCGGGGATCAGCCTCCCGTCCTCTGCCCGGTGTGCAAGGTACCCGCGTGGAAATTTGAAAAGATCGAGGGGAGGAACTGAGGGATGAAGAAAATTGCAGTAAGAAATCTTCGCCTTTGCACCAAAGATTGCCTGTGCCTGTATGTTTGTCCCACCGGTGCCACCGACACCGAGAACAGCATCATTGATATCACCAAATGCACCGGCTGCGGAATCTGCGCCGAATCCTGCCCGAGCGGCGCCATCTCAATGGTACCCACCGAATACCCTCCTCAGCAGAAAAAGGCCCCCGAAGTGATTGCACAGGCCAACGCACTGGCCGGCAGCAAGGCTGAGCAGGAGCAGATTGCCCGGCAGCTCAGGGAGTCCGCCGGAGAGGACGGCCTGTATCGCCTGATGACCGCCATCTCCAAGTCGGTCCGGCTGGTCAATGAGGATCTGCTGCGGGAGGCGGGATATATGCTCCCCCAGAGCGGCAATACCCATGACCTGCTCAACCGCTGGGTAAAGAATCCGCCCTCCCCGTCCTTCCCCGTCGCGGCGGCCCAGGAACTGCTCGAGCGAATCCCCTGCAATGAAATCAAGGAAAAAGGAGAAATGAAAGGCATGAGCAAATGGAAATGTAAGGTCTGTGGCTACATCTATGAAGGAGAAACCCTGCCTGCTGATTTCACCTGCCCGGTCTGCAAGCAGCCCGCCTCTGCTTTCGAAAAAATAGAGGAACCCAAGAGCGGCAGCAAATATGCCGGTACCCAGACGGAAAAGAATCTGGAAGCCGCTTTCGCCGGCGAAAGCCAGGCCCGTAATAAGTACACCTATTTCTCTTCGGTAGCCAAGAAGGAGGGCTATGAGCAGATTGCGGCGCTGTTCCTGAAAACGGCTGAAAATGAGAAGGAACACGCCAAGATGTGGTTTAAGGAGCTCAATGGTCTGGGAAATACCGCCGAAAATCTGCTCCACGCCGCTGAAGGCGAAAACTATGAGTGGACCGATATGTACGACGGCTTTGCAAAGACCGCCGAGGAGGAGGGCTTCCCCGAACTGGCCGCCAAATTCCGCCTGGTGGCCGCGATCGAAAAGCACCCCGAGGAGCGTGACCGCGCGCAGCTGCACCACGTGGAGGCGGCTCCAGTCTTCGCGAAAAGCGGCGTCAAGGTTTGGGAGTGCCGCAACTGCGGCCATATCGTCGTGGGAACGGCCGCACCGGAGATCTGTCCCACCTGTGCCCATCCGCAGAGCTATTTTGAGCTCAACTGTGAAAATTACTGATTGATCTCTTGTCAAGCAGGCGGCCCGTTTTGGGCCGCCTGCTTTTGTTTTCTGGCAAATCGCAAAGCAAATCTTCTGCCATAACCGCCTCTTATTGCAAATCCGAATCGGCCAGCCAGCACTTTGGGCGCGGAGATGGGTTCGATAGTGCTATTACGCTGCAAGTTTTGAAAAATTGTCCTTGGCTTTTTGCAAGATTTTGTTTCAATTGCTTCAAAAAATGAAACTATTTTCAATCATTCTCCAAACTTTCTCGGTTTTTATCCCCTTCTTCTCTCCCGAACGGACAGAGCGAAAAGTTCATGCCAATAATTTTGTTAGTATTTGACGAATTATTCGAATCACACAATTAATAGTTGAAAATTATTCAGAATTTTGATACAATTAGTGCAACATCATTGATCGAGAAAGATTATTGATCGATCAAAAATAATCATTCTTCGCTTTTGGCTTTTTAATCAATAACCAAAAGCAAGACAAGGAGGGACGCCATGAAAATTCTGATTACGGATGGATTTCTGGTCAACGCGGGCGGGGTGTCGTGGAAGCCGCTGGAGGAGATCGGAGAGGTTGTGTACTACGACGACACGACGCCGGAGGAGCTCAAGGAGCGGATTCGGGATGTGGATGCGGCGTTTACCAACCGGGTGAAGTTCCCGGCGGAGATCTTCTCCTACGCCAACAAGCTCAAGATGATCGGGACCTTCGGGACCGGAGTGGACTTCATCGACTGCAAGGTCGCGCGGGAACACGGGGTGTCGGTCTGCAACATCCCGGGCTATGGACGCGGGGCGGTGGCACAGATGGCGATTGCGCTGCTGTTCGAAATCTGCCGGCGGACCTCCTATTTTGACCATTTCATGAAGGATGTGGGCTGGGAAAACCCGATCGAACCGGCGGTGAGCAACGTGCGGCAGATGGAGCTGACCGGCAAGACGATGGGAATCATCGGCATGGGGGATATCGGCTATGCGATCGCGAAGGTGGCGATGGCGCTGGACATGAAGGTGCTGGCCTACCGCCGCAACCCGGTCAGGGAATGGGAGTGCGAGCAGCTTCGGTTTGTGGATCTCGACACCCTGCTGCGCGAGTCGGATATCATCAGCACCAACTGCCCGCTGACCGACGAGACCCGCTACATCATCAACAGGGACTCGATCTCCAGGATGAAGGACGGCGTGATCCTGATCAATGTGGGACGCGGGGCGCTCTTCAACACGAAGGATGTGGTGGAGGCGCTGGATACCGGCAAGGTTGCAATGGCCGGTGTGGACGTCTTCGACCCCGAGCCCTGCGGCAAAAACCATCCGCTGGCCACCCATCCGCGGTGCGTGGCGTCCCCGCATGTCGCCTGGTCCCCGTTTGAGACCCGGCAGAACCTGGTCAACCGCAGCGCCGAAAATCTGCGCGCGCTGCTCGACGGCGCCCCCAAAAACGTCAAGAACTGA
>CASEBP010000083.1 GCA_949285275.1 uncultured Oscillospiraceae bacterium
CACAGAACCTGCGCCGGGGACAGGAGAGTACACGGCCGACCATTGCGCTTTTCTGGGCCAATGATATCCGCACCAATCTGTTGTCCCGTTTTCTGCGGGGAATCAATATCTGCACCAACCGCTATCAGCTCGACTATAACCTGGTGATCTGCAGCTATATGCCGGGGCAGCTTTGCCGCAGTTCCAAGCTGCTCGACGGCTCGCAATTTCACGGGGCGATCTTCGCCAACCTGGCGATGGAGGATCTGATTTTTCTCGAGCGGCTTGATCTGAAGATTCCGCTTGCGCTCTACAATCGGATTTCCAACCAGTACTATTGTGTGGCGACCGATGCCTACCGGATGGGGACGCTGGTGGCGGAGGAACTCTTTTCCAAAGGAAGGCACCAGGTGGGGTTGATTGTTTCCCCTGCCACCTTTGATGCGGTGCAGCAGCGCAGTAAGGCACTGTTGGACTACTTTGCCAACCACGGCTGCCCTGTTTCGCACGACCGGATCATTACGACAGAGGGAAAATCGATGGAGTCGGGGGCGAAAGCCTGCGAGACGCTGCTTGCCGGGGAAAGAATTGACGGAATTTTCTGTTCTTCTGACGATCTGGCGGTCGGTGCCCTTTACACGCTGCGGAAGCAGGGGATTCAGGTGCCGGAGGATATCGCTGTCTGCAGTATCGGAGACGGTGATCCGGAGATTTCCCGTTACGCTTACCCTGCGCTGACCAACGTCATGCTGCCAATGGAGGATATGGCAGTCAGCTGCCTGAAAGGGGTCTTCGATATGCTCAACCATCAGATCCCCGAGAAGATGATCCACATTTTTGACACACCGCTGATGGTGCGGGAATCGACCTGATTTGTCCTGCGCCGAACCGGCTTTTACGACAAACGGCCGTCCGGGATTTCCGGGCGGCCGTTTACCGGTTAAATGGGTAAAATCCAAACATCTGATGAAAAGAAACGCATCGGTGTTTACATGTGAAGCACATAATGGTATAATAAATTATTCACAGATGCATGCAAGATGATCTGAATTTGTAAAAAAGGAATACAGTGATCTCATGACCTTTCAACAATTGCACTTGATGCCGCAGCTGTTGCGGGCGGTTGAGCAGGAGGGATATCTCCGGCCGACCCCGATCCAGCAGCGGGCGATCCCGCCGGCGCTGAGGGGGCGGGATCTGCTCGGCTGTGCCCAGACCGGAACCGGAAAGACAGCTGCTTTTGCCCTGCCGATTTTGCAGCGGCTTTCCGAGGAGAAAGATCCCCGGGGCAAGCGGCGAATCCGCGCACTGATTCTGACCCCTACCCGCGAGCTTGCACTGCAGATTCACGAGAATATCGTTTCCTATGGCCGTGAGCTGCCGCTGCACAGTGCCGTCATTTTCGGCGGGGTTTCCCAGAATCCGCAGACAGAGGAGCTCGCGCGCGGCGTCGACGTCTTGGTTGCGACCCCCGGCCGTCTGCTGGATCTGATGAATCAGGGGTTTATCCGGCTGGATTCGGTCGGGATTTTTGTCCTTGATGAGGCCGACCGGATGCTGGACATGGGCTTTATCCACGATGTGCGGCGGGTTATCGCCACCTTGCCGGAACG
This sequence comes from uncultured Oscillospiraceae bacterium, assembly GCA_949285275.1. Taxonomy (GTDB): domain Bacteria; phylum Bacillota; class Clostridia; order Oscillospirales; family Ruminococcaceae; genus Yanshouia. Next base: position 1,593 of record CASEBP010000083.1, read on the forward strand.
GCGTCAGACGATGCTCTTTTCGGCGACGATGCCGCAGGAGATCGCGCAGCTCGCTGCGTCGATGCTGCACAATCCCGAACGGATTGCCGTTGCACCGCCGGCGACAACGGTGGAACTTATTGAGCAGGCGGTCTATCTGACCGATAAGGCCAAAAAGCGAAACCTGCTGGTCTGGCTGCTGCAGAACCGCCCCATCGATTCCGCTTTGGTTTTTACCCGTACCAAACATGGCGCCGACCGGGTCTGCAAGGTACTCAACGGGGCCAAAATTCCTGCTCAGGCGATCCACGGGGATAAGTCCCAGGGAGCGCGACAGCGGGCACTCTCCAGCTTCAAGGAGGGAAAGATCCGGGTGCTGGTTGCGACGGATATCGCTGCCCGGGGTATCGATATCGATGCACTGTCTCATGTCATCAATTTTGAGCTGCCCAATGAGCCGGAAACCTATGTCCATCGGATCGGCCGGACCGGACGGGCAGGCGCACAGGGGGTGGCCCTCTCGCTGTGTGACTTTGACGAGCTGACATATCTCAAGGCCATCGAGGCGCTGACCCGGCAGAAGATCCCGGTTGTGGAGGAAAACCCCTTCCCAATGGAGCGCTTTGAGCCGGTGCCCAAGCAGCCGCGTCCCCCCCGGCCGCCGCGCACAGGGGCTGTACCGGAGCAAAAGGCAGCGGATGCCGGAACACAGCGGCAACAAGCTGCGTCTTGCAGGAATGATGAAGGAAGTCCTGCAAAAAAGTCCCCCCGGAGGCGACGCCGGAACTGAGCGGTGGATGAAGGCTGACGCGAAAACTTATTGCAAAAATAAAAAGAAATCCCGCCTTTTGTGGCTCTCATCTCCCATACTGAAAAAAGAATTTCAGCGGAGGAATAAACCGGTTTCCCGAAGCGGGGAAATGCGCGAAAACCGCCTTGAAAAGCGGCAAACGCACTTGACTTTTGCGTGGAAAAGCGATAAAAATAGTATGTGCGTTTGGGCTCAACCGGCCCCGATTCCGCTTTCCCGGCGATCCGATTGGAGAAAGAAAATGTCCCGTTTTTTGCGAAATGCAGCTATTTTTGCGCTGGCTGCGCTGTTGCTTTTTGGATGCCGGATGACGCCGGCACGTCAGGAATCTCCGGTTTCCGGCGTGGAATTCGCGATGGACACCTGGGTGGAGCAGCGATGGTACGGTCCCGGCGCACAGCAGGCCTACGATGAGATCATCGCCCGGATCCGGGAACTGGAGGAAATGTTGTCCCTCTATGTCGAGGACAGCGAGATTTCTGCACTGAACGCCGCAGCCGGCAAGGAGCCGGTCCGGGTGTCGGAGGAGACCTTTACGCTGCTTTCCCGCGCCAAAGAGTTTTCTGCCGAGTCGGGGGGGCTGTTCGATGTCACCATCGCACCGCTGACCCTGGTATGGGGAATTACCGATCCGGAACCCCATCTCCCCACGCAGGAGCAGATCGATGAGGCGAAGGCACTGGTTGATTACCGTGATCTGATTCTTGACCCCGAAGCGCAGACAGCCATGCTTGCGCGGGAGGGAATGAAGGTCGATTTGGGCGGTATCGCCAAGGGAATGGCGGCTTCACTCTGCGCCGAAATCCCCGTGCGCTGCGGTTGTTCCGGCTATCTGTCGATCGGTGGGAATATGATGGTATATGGAAAGCTTCCCGGCGGGGAGGATGTCCATGTGGGGCTGCGTGATCCGCGCGGCGATGCCAGCGATCTGATCGGAGAACTGACGATGGACGGTCTGACGATGGCGACAACCGGCGACTACGAACGCTACTTCGAACTCGATGGGGTTCGTTACCACCATGTTCTGGATCCGTTTACCGGCTATCCGTCTGAAAGCGACCTGATTTCCGTCTCGGTGCTTTCGGCCGACGGTCTGCTGGCCGACTGTCTTTCCACTTCCATTTTCCTGCAGGGGAGCGGTTGCCTCGAGCGCTATTTTGCTCGGGAAGACTGTGAGGTGCTGGCGGTCACCCGTGATTACCAGGTCTATGCCTCGCCCGGCTTCTGGGAGCGCTTTGTTTCGATTCCCGGACCGAGCCGTTACACCTTCCATCGAGAATGAACTGCAGGAGGGAAGAGATGCCGCGCCTTTCCAGACGGCGCCCTGCCTACCGGGTTGCCCTGTTGGGGCTGCTCCTGGCGCTGGCGCTGGCGCTTTCATTTGTTGAGTCGACGCTGCCCGCGATGTCCTTCCTTCCGGTGGGCGTCAAGCTGGGGCTTTCGAATATCGTGACCATGTATTGCCTGTTCTTTCTGGGGACAGGAGCGGCCTTTTCGGTCGCCTGTCTGAAGTCCTGCTTCGTCCTGCTGATGCGCGGACCGACTGGTGCCGCGATGAGCCTGGCGGGCGGATTGGTTTCGGTTCTTCTGATGTTGTTCTGCCGCCGGTTTCTCCGGCTGGGAGAACGTCTCACCAGTATCGCCGGCGCCATTGCCCACAACGTCGGGCAGCTGGGGATGGCGGTGCTGCTTCTGCGCTCGGTTTATGCGCTGTACTATCTGCCGGTGATGATCCTTTCGGGGATTCTGATGGGATTGCTCACCGGGCTTTTGCTTCGGTTCGTCATGCCGTATCTGAAAAAAGCGGACGCGGCGTTCAAATAACACTTTTATGTATTGGGGGAAACAAACGTGTCTATCAAAAGACTCAGCGGTGCTCATGTGCCACATTACAAGAACACCGCCTCATGCGCCCCGGCGCGCATGCCTGCTCCCGCCAAGGTGACCATTCCGATGGGAATGCACATTGGTGCGCCCTGTACGCCAGTTGTCAAGGTCGGTGACCTTGTCAAGGTCGGTCAGGTCATCGGCGAGGCGTCGGGCTTTGTGAGCGTCCCGGTTCACGCGAGTGTTTCGGGAAAGGTGACGGCGCTGACCGAGATCCAGGTCTCGAACGGCTCCTTTTCCAAGGCAGTCGTCATCGAGTCAGACGGCGAGCAGGCGGTCAGTGAAACGGTTGTCCCGCCGGTAGTCGAGACTTATGAGCAGTTTACCGCGGCGCTGCGGGCGAGCGGCCTGGTCGGTCTGGGCGGCGCAGGCTTCCCGACGGCAGTCAAGTTCAGCGTCAAGGATCCCAGCCAGGTTGAGTATCTGCTGATCAATGGCGCCGAGTGCGAACCCTACATCACCTCCGACACCCGTACAATGGTCGATGATGCTGACCACATCATCAAGGGTGCGATGCTGATCCGTAAGTTCCTGGGTGTTAAGAATATTGCGATCGTTATCGAGGACAACAAGCCCGAGGCGATCTCCATCTTCCGCGAAAAGACGGCGCAGATCGAGGGCTTCACCGTTGAGGCGATGCCGGCGATCTACCCGCAGGGCGGTGAAAAGGTTCTGATCCACAATGTGACCGGACGGGATGTGCCGGAAGGAAAGCTTCCGCTCGATGTCGGCTGTATCGTGATCAACTGCACTTCGCTGGCCTTCATCTCCAAGTACATCGAAACCGGCATGCCGCTGGTTGAAAAGTGCATCACCGTCGATGGTTCGGCGGTCGCCAATCCTCAGAATGTCATCGCCCCGATCGGAACCGCGCTGTCGGATATCTTCGAGTTCTGCGGCGGCTACAAGGCAGAGCCGAAGAAGATTCTGCTCGGTGGTCCGATGATGGGCATCGCGGTGCCGGACGATTCGGTGCCGCTGCTCAAAAACAACAATGCGATCCTTGCTTTTGCCGAAAAGGAAGCCAGTCTGCCTGAAACCACCGCCTGCATCAAGTGCGGACGCTGTGCTGCGGCCTGCCCTGCCGGGCTGATGCCGATGCAGATCGAGCGCGCCTATAAGCTGAAGAATGTCGAGGAGCTCAACCGCCTCAAGGTGATGCTCTGCATGGAATGTGGCTGCTGCTCGTTTGTATGTCCGGCCAAGCGGGAACTCGTCCTGGTCAACAAACTTGCCAAGGGAATGGTCAGAGCGGCCATGCCTCCGAAAAAGTAAGGGGTGAACACAGTGAGTAAGCCTATGATTGTAACCTGTTCTCCGCATATCCGCCACAGCGACACGACCCAGTCGATCATGCGGGATGTGCTGATCGCGTTGGTTCCCGCTCTGGCCGCCTCGGTCTGGGTGTTTGGGGCCGGGGTCCTGGCTCGTGTGGCCGTCTGTGTGATTTTTGCGGTCGGTGCGGAATACCTGTTTGAGAAGGCCTGTGGCCGTCCGATCACCATCAACGATTATTCCGCCGCTGTGACCGGTGTTTTGCTTTCCTACAACCTGCCCCCTGAGCTGCCGCTCTGGATGGGTGCTTTTGGTTCGATTGTCGCGATCGTTGCGGTCAAGCAGCTGTTCGGCGGCATCGGTTATAACTTTGCCAACCCGGCCATCACCGCGCGTATCGTGCTGCTGATCTCCTTCGCCGGCCCGATGACTACCTGGACCTTCCCCAAGGCCGACGTTGTGGCCACTGCCACGCCGCTGGCGCTGATTTCGGCCGGTCAGTTCGATCAGCTGCCTTCGCTGACCTCGATGTTCCTCGGAAACATCGGCGGATGTATTGGTGAGACCAGTTCGCTGGCGCTGCTGATTGGCTTTGCCTATCTGCTCTACCGCAAGGTGATTACCTGGCACATTCCGGTCTTCTTTGTTGGCACGGTGGCGATTCTGACCGCGCTGGTTGGATATGATCCGCTCTATCAGGTGCTTTCGGGCGGCCTGCTGCTCGGCGCGATCTTCATGGCGACCGACTACAGCACCTCTCCGCTGACCGTCAAGGGCCAGATTATCTATGCGATCGGCTGCGGCTTCATCACCTTCATGATCCGGGTGTTCGGCAACTATCCCGAAGGCGTTTCCTTCTCGATCCTGCTGATGAACATCATCGCGCCGCACATCACCAATCTGACCCTGAATAAGCCTCTGGGAGGTGCCTCCAAATGAGCAATGCAAAGAATGATTTTGTACTCCCGATCGTTGTGCTTACCGTCATCTGCCTGGTGATTTCGGCCGCGCTGGCCTTCACCCAGATGAACACCGCTCCGATCATCGAGGCGGCGGAAAAGGCTGCCAACGAAGCCGCCCGGCTGGAGGTTCTTCCCTCCGCCGATACCTTTGAGCAGGTTCAGCTCGCTGAGCTCCCCGAAGGAGTCACCGAGGTCTATCAGGCGGTCAACGGCGCCGGATATGTCTTTATGGTAGAGGGCAAGGGTTATGGCGGTACCATCAAGGGTATCGTCGGCATCGGTTCCGATGGTTTGATCACCGGCACCAAGATCCTTTCCCACAGCGAGACCCCGGGCCTCGGCGCTAAGACGGCGGATGAGCCGTTCCAGAGCCAGTTCCCCGGCCAGGATTCTTCGCTGTCCGGCGTGACGGTGATCAGCGGTGCGTCGATCTCTTCCCGCTGCTTCATCGGCATGGTGACTCAGGCGTTTTCCGCCTACGATCTTGTAAAGGGGGCTTAACGCTATGTCGAAACTTTCCACTTTGACCAACGGCTTTATTAAAGAAAACCCGGTATTTGTGCTGGTACTCGGCACCTGCCCGACCCTCGCGACCAGCACCTCTTCGATCAACTCGATCGGTATGGGCCTGGCAGCGACCTTCGTTCTGGTCTGCTCGAACTTCGTTATTTCCTGCCTGAGAAAAACCATTCCGGATAAGGTTCGTATCCCCTGCTACATCGTGGTTATCGCCGGCTTCGTCAGCGTTGTACAGCTGGTTGTCAAGGCTTATGCACCTGATCTTGACAAGGCGCTCGGCATCTATCTGCCGCTGATCGTCGTTAACTGCATCATCCTCGGCCGTGCCGAGATGTTTGCCGCGAAGAACAATCCCTTTGATTCGATCCTCGATGGCCTCGGAATGGGCATCGGCTTTACCATTGCGCTGCTGATGCTGGCCTTCTTCCGTGAGATCCCCGGCGCCGGCGGCGTCCTCGGATTGACCTTCATCCCTGAGGACTTCCGCATTTCGATCATGACGATGGCGCCTGGCGGCTTCTTCGTATTTGGCTGCATGATCGCCCTGGTCAACAAGATCACCAAGGGCAAGGCGATCAAGAAGAAGGAATTCGGCTGCAAGCCTCTGGGCGAAGAGGAAGAAGCCGAGGCCGCGAAGGGAGGCTGCTAATCGATGAAAGAATTAGCGATTATTCTGATGGGCGGCATTCTGGTCAACAACTATCCGCTCGCCAAGTTCCTGGGTATCTGTCCGTTCCTGGGTGTTTCGAAGAAGCTGGATTCGGCCTCCGGTATGTCGATTGCCGTTATCTTTGTCATGATGCTGGCCACCGCGGTGACCTGGCCGATCCAGATCTTCCTGCTCGATCCCAACGGACTGGGCTATCTGCAAACCATCGTCTTCATTCTGGTTATTGCGGCGCTGGTGCAGCTGGTTGAGATCATCCTGAAAAAGTATGTTCCGGCCCTGCATGCCAGCCTGGGCATCTATCTGCCGCTGATCACCACCAACTGTGCCGTTTTGGGTGTCACCGTTCTCAACATTGACGAGGGCTATGGCTTTGTCGAGTCGATGGTCAATGCTTTTGGCTGCGGCGTCGGCTTCTTCCTGGCGATGGTCCTGTTCTGCGGCGTCCGTTCGCGGATCGAGGACTGCAACCCGCCCAAATCGTTCCAGGGGCTCCCGATCACCCTGATTGCCGCTTCGATTACCTCGGTTTCCTTCATGGGCTTTACCGGCATCATCGAGAACCTCTTTAAATAATTTAGAATGGAGATGAAACTATGAGTCCAATCGTATTGGCGGTCGGGCTTGTCACCGTGATCGGGCTGATCTGCGCGGTTGGCCTGGCCATCGCCTCGAAGGTCATGGCCGTGCCGGTGGATGAGCGCTTCGGACCGGTCCGCGAATGTCTGCCCGGCGCAAACTGCGGCGCCTGCGGCTATGCCGGTTGCGACGCTTATGCACAGGCGCTCATTTCGGGCGAAGGGGTCAAGACCAACCTCTGTGTCCCCGGTGGCGCAGATGCTGCCCGCAATATCAGCGCGGTGCTGGGGGTCGCGGCGGAGGACGTCATCCCGATGATGGCCTATGTCCGCTGCAACGGAACCAATGCCAACACCAGCGTCAAGCAGGAATACCAGAGCGCCAAGGGCTGTGCCGCCGCCAAGCTGTTCTATGGCGGTAATGGTGCCTGCACCTATGGCTGCCTCGGCTTCGGGGACTGCGCGGCGGTCTGCCCGAAGGAGGCGATCGACATCGTCAACGGAGTGGCTAAGGTCGATCCCGACCTCTGCATCGGCTGTGCGATGTGCTCGAAGGTTTGCCCCAATCATGTGATCGATATGATCCCGGCTGCCTCCAAGGTAGTCGTCACCTGCAGCTCGAAGGCCAAGGGCCCGGTTGCCATGAAGGCCTGCAAAGCCAGCTGCATTGGTTGCAAAAAGTGCGAGAAGACCTGTCCCAACGGCGCCATCACCGTTACCGACAACCTCGCCTACATCGATCAGAGCAAGTGCACCGGCTGCGGCCTCTGCGCCGAGGCCTGCCCCAAGAAGTGCATTACCGTGCGCTGAACTGCTCTCAAAAGCCCCATCCTGTGAGGGATGGGGCTTTCTTTTTTGGATGGACAGGAGAAAATATCCATGCTATCATAAGAAAGGAAACTGCGGAAGCGTCCGCATGGAGAAAGGAAGGATCGAATGAAGATCGTCATTCTTGACGGTCACACCGAGAATCCCGGCGACTTGAGCTGGGATGGCTTTGCCGGCCTGGGAGAGTTGACCGTCTATGACCGGACCCGCCCCGATCAAACGGTGGAGCGAATCGGTACGGCTGAGATTGTGATTACCAATAAGACGGTGCTCGACCGCGCAGTGCTGGATGCCTGTCCGGCCGTCCGTTATATCGGTGTGCTGGCAACCGGATACAACGTGGTGGATCTCAAAGCCGCCGCCGAGCGGGGGATTCCGGTGTGTAACATCCCGTCCTATGGAACCGATGCAGTGGCACAGTATACCTTTGCGCTGCTGCTGGAATGTTGCCATCATGTTGGGCATCATGCCCGCACCGTCCGGGAAGGGCGCTGGAGCAGCTGCCCTGATTTCTGTTACTGGGATTATCCGCTGCTGGAACTGGCGGGGAAAACGATGGGGTTTGTCGGCTTCGGAAGAATCGGCCAGCGGACTGCCGAGATCGCCCGGGCATTCGGGATGAAGACGGTCGCCTATAATCGCTCCCAAAGCGATCGAGGAAGGCGGCTCGCCGACTATCTGCCGCTCGAGGAGCTGCTGGCTGTTTCGGATGTGGTCAGCCTGCATTGTCCGCTTTTCCCCGAAACCGAGGGGATCATCAATGAAAAAACCCTGTCGCTGTGCAAGGATGGGGTGATCCTGCTCAACACGGCCCGAGGGCCGCTGGTGCGGGAGGCAGATCTTGCCCGGGCATTGGAACGTGGAAAGGTCGGGTATTACGCGGCGGATGTTGCGTCGGTTGAACCGATCCCGTCCGACAGCCCGCTGCTTACGGCGCCCAACTGTCTGGTTACCCCGCATATCGCCTGGGCGTCCCGGGAAAGCCGGGAGCGGCTGATGACCATTGCGGTGGAAAATCTGCGGGCCTTCCTCTGCGGAAAGCCCCAAAATCAAGTCAATTAGGAGGGAGAATATGAAGCCGATTCTGACGGAGGGTTCCAAAAATCGTAAGGCCCACTATGTTCCCGGTATGCTGCACGGCGGTCTGCTTTACATCTCAGGGCAGCTTTCGCTCGACCCTACAACCGGAAAGCCCAGGGAAGGCGGGGTTGCCGCTCAGGCGCAGCAGGCGCTGGAGAATGTCGACATGGTGCTGCGCGAGGCGGGGATTGACCGTACCCATCTGATCCAGTGCCGGGTCTATACCCCCGATGTGGCCTACTGGGATGAGATCGACCGGGTCTATGCCGCCTTTATGGGAGAGCATAAGCCCGCACGGGTGGTGGTCCCCTGCGGCCCACTGCATTACGGCTGCCTGGTGGAGATCGAGGCGGTCGCCGCGATGGACAAGGAGGGGTAAGCGGATGGCACAGCTGATCTGTAAGCGGTGTGGAAAAACCGCTCCGCTTGATACCCGCGCCGCTCACTGCGAATGCGGCGGCCTCTTTTCACTGGATTTTACCCCGCCGGCTTTTTCTCCCGATCTGATCGACCGCAGCGAGTGGAGTATCTTCCGCTATCGGAAATTCATGCCGCTCGACAACGATCTCTGGAAGGGAATCACTTTGGGGGAGGGGATGACCGCCACCCTGCCGCTTGAGGACGGGCTGTGGGTCAAGCTCGATTATGCGATGCCGACCCTCTCTTTCAAGGACCGGGGAGCGGCAGTGCTGGTCTGGCTCTGCAAGACGATCGGGGTGGACCGTGTCGTCCAGGATTCGAGCGGCAATGCCGGGAATTCGGTGGCGGCCTACTGTGCACGCGCTGGGATCGAATGTGAGATCTTTGTGCCGAAGGGAACTTCCCCCAAGAAGATCGCAATGATTGAATCTCATGGGGCAAAGGTCAATGTCTTCGATGGCACCCGGGACGAGACGGCCGATGCCTGCCGTGCCAAGGTGGCGACGGAAGGGGTCTACTACGCCAATCATGTTTACAATCCGATGTTCTACCAGGGAACCAAGACCTATCTGTACGAGGTCTATGAGCAGTTGGGGCGGATCCCCGACAACCTGTTCATCCCGGTCGGAAATGGGACGTTGTTGATTGGCTGCCAAATCGCCCTCAATGAATTGTATGCGGCTGGCTGTATCAAACGGCTGCCCCATCTCTTTTTGGTGCAGAGCGAGCGATGTGCGCCGCTTTACGGCGCTGTCGGAATCCCGCGGGAGATCACACCGCAGCCGACCCTTGCTGAAGGGATCGCGATTGGGAAGCCGATGCGCGGCCCAGAGATTCTTGCGGGGGACTATGCAGGGCCGCGGACGGTGATCACCATTCCGGAGGACGGAATTCTTCCCGCACGGGAGGCGCTTGCCCATCAGGGCTTCTTTGTCGAGCATACAACCGCTGCGATCTACGCCGGTTACCTCGCATATCGCAGCGAGCATCCGCTGGAAGGAGATTCACTGCTTTCGCTTTGTGGCGCAGGTCTCAAGAGCGAGCATTGACCGGTGCAAAAGGATACGCTCTACTTTTCGGACGGAAAATCAAAAACGCAGAAACCGTTTCTGGTTTCTGCGTTTTTTGTCGTGGAGAATCGGTTCAGGAGAAAAACTCTCCCACAGTCTGCCCAATCTTGACGAAGACCTCTCGGATTCTGCCGATCAGTCCCAGATCCGGCTCTTCAACAGGTGTATAGGCAGGCTTTGCTTCCTCTGGCTGCTCGATTTCGCGGGTCCGCAGAACGATTTGCACACTGTCGGGCGCAGGATTGAGTGAAGAGGTAAAGGATTGCTTTTCCGCCTGGGTATCAATCGTAAAGAGAGAAAAGTCTTCGTCCAGCCGGTCCCACTCCTCCCGGATGATATCGGCAATGATATCCTTCTGGTTCTGCAGGTCATCAACCTGATTGAGTGCGTCGGAAAGGTCAAGCAGCATCCGGCTCATCCCGGCGAGGGTCAGACGTGTCCCTTCATTGAGATGGTCGGACGCCTGCTGCAATGTTCGATCGAAGGTGTCCAGAGAATCGCTCAGCGGCTGGAGCAGGTCAGCCAGACCGAAGACCATGTCGCTGGTTTCGTTGAGCAGCAAAGTCACATCGGTGGAAAGCTGATAGATATTGGACTGCATTGTCTGCATGCCGCCGAGCATTTCCATTGTCGTGGAGAGATCCTCCTGGATCGAACCGCTCAGCTCGTTCAAAGCATTTTCCATTGAGGCGGTTAATTCATCGATGACCTGTTGGGCTTCCTCCCAGTCCTCCGAGGCGAGGACCGCCTCATAAGCTTGCATGAACTCGTCGGTCATTCCGGAGTCCAAACCACCGCTGACCCCGATCTTCTCAAGATCGGCCAAGATATCATTGATATCAGCGAGCGTTTGGCGAATCTCTTTGATCAGCTTCTTTTGCTTTTCCAGCTCGTGGGCCTTCTGCAGGTCCTCCATCAGATCGTTGAGGTTGGAAACGGCGTCCTTGAGATTCTCGACACCAGCTCCCATACCGCCGAGAGCGTCGACAATTTTTCCAAAGCTGTCCCCCAGTTCATCGATGGTCCGGTCCATGCGGGAGTCATTCAGCTCATCACCGAGATGCCAGGTGACCCGGCGGAATCGGTCGAGGGCATCGATCAGGGTACGGGTATCCTTCTGGATCGTGTCCCGATTCTGGTCGACGGCCTTCCGTGCCTGTTCGAGTTCATCGAGCCCCTCCACGGTGGTGCCGATTCCCCCTTTCATTCCGCCGAGGATCAGAAAGAGGTCATCAAAGATGGAACTGATCGCTTCTCCCGATGCCTCGATGTGGTCTTTGTGCTCCTGAATCTGGGCAATGTCATCAAGGTAAGAGAGGGTGATCGGTACCATCAGCATGAAAATGCCAGGTGATTCGAAGCAATCGGTTCCAAAGGAAAAGACAACGCTCTCTTCCCCCTTGGGAAGGATCGGATAGAAAGCAACCCGATAGCTTCCAATCGACTGCAGCTGCGCGCCGGGCGCCTGAAAGCTGTCGTGATCCTCGGTGCTGCTGACCGTAGCGATGAGAAGCATGAAGTTGTCGCGCAGATAAGCCGGAGCTTTTGGATTGGGGGTGGCATCGATCTGGATTTCGATCAGACCGCTGGCCCCTGCCAGTGATTCTGCTGCGGCGGGCTGTCCGTTCAGGCGATAGCTCAGATCAAAGGTCCACGGAAGGGAGATCGATTGTTCTTTGGGGGTCACCTCATAGTAGAAGCGGTTGGGGACCTCCTCGGTGATTTCCCAGGTTACTTTGCCATCGGTGAGCAGCGGCTGGTCCAGTGTGGTCATATTGCTCACCGATTGGTAGTCGCCATAATCGGAAAACTGGGTAATTCCATGCAGGGAACAGGCCTTTACGATGCTCAGATAATCGATGCCGCCATAATAGTCAAGGGTGACATAGGCGGTTTCGTCGGTTGAAACGGTGGGAGCGGCAGCCTGTACCGGGGTGTTAAGGGCTGTAACGGACAGAGTAACCGCCATCAGCAAGGCGGCAATGCGGCGGATGTCGGGTTTCATTCCAATTCCTCCTTGTCGGACGGGGAAGCTTCTTCCCGTTGGGATGGGACAGTTACTTTTTCTTCCGAAGTGTCCGGATGACCGGAAGTCAAACGGTGGCCGCTGTGTCGGGGTGGTGTGGGACATTTTGCGGCAAGTCGTTGCCAGAGAGCCCGATCTCGGAAGATCGCCCGGTCAAAGACGGTCAGCAGAAGCGGCAGCAGTGTGAGTACCAGCACCATACTGAAGAAAGCGCCTCTCCCGATCAACCGGCCAAGATCGGCGGCGGCTGTGATGCTGGTGAGAAAATACAGGCCGTATCCACAGACGGTCAGGATGGTCGAGGAGGTCATAATCGAGAGAGCGCTCATGGAAATGGCACGAATGGCAGCTTCTCTTCGGTTGTCTGTCACGGCGCGGCAGTTTATATAATGGCTGGTCAGCAGAATGGAATAGTCGACCGTTGCGCCGAGCTGCATGCTGCTTACCATCAGGTAGCCCAAAAAGATCAGTTGATTGCCATAGAGGTAGGGTAATGCCATGTTGAAGAGGATGGCAATTTCGATCGGTACCATGACAACAACCGTCATGGTCAGCGACCGGAAGGAGAGAAAGATCACCAATGCCACACCAAGCATGGAGATGCCGTTCACTTGGGAATAGTCCTGGGTGATGGTCTCCTTGATGTCCTGTGCGGCGGAGGTGCTGCCAAGCAGGTAACTTTCCTGTGGGTAGTAGCGGTGGACCGTCTCCCGCACCTGATCGAGGCAGGCAAAGGTATCATCGGTTTCAACCGGGGTAGAGAGGAAGATCAGCATCCGGGTCCAGCCGTCCTTGTGGAGCATTTCGGTCAGCCCCGAAGGCAGAAAACTCTCGGGAATCCCCTCGGGAAGCATTGCCGGGAGAGAGGTGACGCTACGGACGAAGGGGAGGGCGTCCAGCTCATCGGCCAGCCGTTTTTCCACGACAGAGCCTTGATCGGGCAGCAGGGCCAGGACCAGATTTTTTTGCCCGAAAAGGGCATCCGTTTCCGCCTTGTCCAGATGAAGCTGGGTACCCTCTCCGGCGCCGACCGCCGCGCCGCCATAGACAAAATGATTCATGTTCTGTGCCACGAAGGCGGGAATGACCAAAACAACACACAGCACCAGAAACACGCGGCGGACGCCAAAGACTTTTTTGGCAAAGCCGTCAAGAGAGGGGATAAAGGGGCGGTGTCTGGTCCGCTCGACCAGATGATGCCAGCGGATAATCAGTGCGGGCATCAGCAGCAGGACGGTGATCAGGCTGCACAGGATACCCTTAGCCAGTACAAAACCGATATCCTTGCCAATTGTAAACTGCATCAGCGCAAGGGCCACAAAGCCAACCACTGTGGTGATGGCGCTGGAGGTGATGGAACCGGATGCTTGACGCAGGGCATTCTCCATCGCCTGTTCCACATCGAGACCCCGTGCCCGCTCCGCGGTAAAGGTATGTAGCAGAAAGATGGAGTAATCCATCGCCACCGCCAACTGCAGGACCGCTGCCACGCAATAGGAGAGAAAGGAGATCCGCCCAAACAGCAGATTGCTGCCCATGTTGATCAGGATGGCGGCTCCCATCGTCAGCATAAAGAGGACCGGCTCAAACCAGGCGGTGGTGGTCAGCGCAAGGATCAGCAGAATCATGACGATCGAAAAGATCAGAACACGGCCAATTTCGGTGGCCAGGTTTTCCTTAAGCATCTTGCTGTCAAGGGCCGGTCCTGAGTAAGCGCCGCGATCCCCGATCAGAGCCTTGATTTCATCGATAGCGCGGTCGGTCCGACGGGAGGAGTCTCCCTCGACAAACTGAACATCCATCACGGCGTTGCCATCCCGGTAGTAGTCGCTCAGATCCTGCGCCTCAAGGAAATCATTCGAGAGATAGATTTCTCCGGCGGTATCGGCCCAGGTGACGGTGTCCACCCCATCGATTTGTTCGATGCGGTTTTTATAGATTTTGGCCTCGTAAATTGAGATATCCCGGATCATCACCCGGGCGGTGCCGGGATAGCCGAAAACCGCTTCCATCCGGTCGATTCCCTGCTTGGTTTCGGTGGAGGCGGGAAGATACTCCGTTAAATCATAGTTGATCTCCACCATCGGCAAACACAGCAGCGAGAGGACGATCAACAGAAGAAATAACTTTTCAATCCAGGTGCGGCGATAGACGACCACCCATATCATCCGGTCGACCCAGCTTTTTTTCTGCCGTTCTTCCACAAATATCCCTCCGCGTTCTCGGTAAATCGTAACAAACCGACGCAATCCATCCTATTTTAGCGGTTCAAATGTTGACTTAATAGACAAATGTATATTATAATACAATTGTACCAAATTCAATGGGCTGATAGAGGGAGATTGTACCGTTAAGGGACAAATCTAATAATTCTGAGGAGGTTTAGAAAAAAAGATGGAGAATCCGACAATGAAAAAGTTGGATCGGCGCTGCAAGCGTACCAAACAGGCTATTACCTCCGCGATGCTGGCGCTGGTTCAGGAAAAGCCCTGTGCCTCCATTACGGTGAGTGAATTGGCACAGCGGGCGGATATCAATCGGAAAACCTTCTACAAACACTACCATGATACGATGGCGGTGATCGATGAAATCGAGAATGAGCTGGTGGACAAGATCTTTTCCAATCTGAACCGGGAAAATGTGATGCTTGATATTGAGGATCCATATCCGTTTCTGCGGCAGATTGGGGAGTCGATGCGCCGGGAGGGAGAACGGATTCGTATTCTGATCAATGCAGGGGAGGATACCCGTTTTTCCCAGAAGCTGGACCAGGCCGTGTCGGATATGCTGGATACCTTTCTGAAGCATAATACGTCGGTGGATCCGGTTGTTTTCCGATTTTTCACCACCTTTTTGGGGGCGGGCCTGCGGTTTATTTATGTGCAGGTACTGATGGGGCGAACCGATGTACCGATTGAGCGGTACAATGAGATGATCGCCGAACTGATCGGATATGCAAAACGGATGCTTCATCCCGCGGTCCAGGTGCCGGCGCTTTGATAGGAAGATAAAATAAAGACGCGGAATCCCTCAAATGGGATCCCGCGTCCTTTTCTGTATCCGACCGCTTACTGCCCGGCGGACTGGCGCGTCTCCACCAGGTAGGTTGCCTCGATATCACAGAGATGCAGCTTGACGGCGAGAGGATAGCGCTCATAGGCTCGTGAGATGGAAAAGCTTCCTCCCCGGACCGCGTCGTCAAAGCCGCCCATATGCCAGCGGATGGCCATCGCCTCCGGCGCCTTGAGACGGAAAAACTGTTCGATCATATAAACCGATTTTTCTCCGTGACCGTAGGGAAAGCTGTCCTCCACCTGATAGAAGGGCTGTTTTTCCCATTGACCGGTTGCCTCATTTTTGACATTTCGCGTGCTCTCCCGGTAGTAGTTGGTTTTGCACAGATCATGCAGCAACCCGCAGATCACCAGGCTCTCGGGAAGTTCATCCTCATAGCGCAGCATCAGCTTCCCTACATTGAGGCTGTGCTCCAGCAGACCGCCGGGGTGGGCCAGGTGGAACCGGGTGGAGGCCGGCGCAAGGAAAAAATCGCTCTTCTCGAGAAAGGCGAGCAGCTTGTCCGCGCCGGGACGGGTGATGTAGGTCTGGTACAGAGAGAGAAACTCTTCTTTCTTGGTCACAGGGATCTTCCTTTCGTTGTTGTTGCCGGTCCGCCGGTTGGGAGGCGCCATTGGAGCTGTTGGGTTCATTATATCATGAATGTGCCCTCATTTCCAGCTGGCAAGGATCCAAAAGAGGATTGACAGAGGATGGCAGTGCGCTTATAATATGAATAGCATATCATTTTGGGGTGATTATCAACGGGCGCCGGTCGCCCGATGGGAAGGATGGAGGAACTGCCGGATGAAAATCTCGACCAATACCCGTTATGCACTGCGGTTTCTGGCGCAGGTTGCACAGAGTGCGCCACAGCGGGTGACAACCGCTGCTGTGGCACAGGCCGAGGGGATTTCCGAAAAAATGCTGGAGCGGATCGCGGCAAAACTGGCCCGGGAAGGGTTTGTCCGCAGCGTCAAAGGAATGGGAGGCGGCTTTGAGCTGGCACGTCCCGCCGCAGAGATTCGGGTGACCGATGTGCTCACGGTGATGGAAACGCCATATCTGCCGCACCACTGCGTTGAGGATCCGCAGCACTGCTGCAAGATGGCGGAGCATTGTCAGTTGATCTGTCTCTGGACGCAGATCGATCAGGCGGTGCGCGCCGTTACCGATGCGGTTACGGTGCAGGACCTGATCCGAGGCTGAGGGAAGGGCGCGCCTCATATTGGCGCGCCCTTTTTGCATCTGTTATATTACCAGAACCGGATGGGAACCGGCCAGCAGTTCGGTGAGATGCTCCCCCATGCCCCGAACTTCGTAGCCGCGGTCGGAAAACTGCCGGGAAACGCCGTAACGAACGGCGCAGGCGAGGCAGACTTTGATCTCAACCCCGACATTGCGAAGCAGTTCCAGCTCCTGCTGGAGTGCCTCGCTTTCCGCGGCCATCTGTACCGAAGGCCCCCACAGGATCAGCTCGACCTGCTGCCACCAGCCATTGAGCAGGCTGTCGCGGGCATAAAGCAGTGCCATATCGATGGCGGCCTGCTTGTCGACACTGAGCCATATGATCGCCAGCTTTTTTTGATCAGACTCATTCAACGGGAATCACCCTCACTATCGACTGGGCTACTTCCAGTCTAAGCATTCGGATTCAGCCAGGTGATTCCTCGGTCCGGCGCATGATCCGGCGTCGAGGTGAAAGGATAGGAAAGCGGCCCGAAAGGGCGCCGAAAGGGTTGGAAAGATGGAAAAGAGAAAAATTCGCAGGGAACAGATCTCACTTTCTTCGGCCTGCCGTGAGGTGATGCTCGGCGGAATGATCTGGCATCCGGACGGGCCGGCGCGTGCGGTTCTGGTGGTGGTTCATGGGATGCAGGAACATATCGGACGGTACCAGCCGATGGCGGAGGCACTTAACCGCGCCGGCTTTTTGGTGTGCGCCTATAATCAGCTCGGACATGGCAATTCATTGGTCCGGGGAACGCGGGGGATCCTTCCGGGACGGGAGGGCGCCCGCTGGGTAGTAGCGGACTGCCGGCGGTTTGTGGCTGCAATCCGGCGGGAGCACCCCGAGCTTCCCTGTTTTCTTATGGGTCACTCATTCGGGTCTTTTGTCGTTCGGCAAGCGCTGACCGATCCGAAGACCTCCCAGGGGCTGAAGGGTTGCATTCTCAGCGGGACCGCCGGTGCGGATTGGGGGATGCGCCTTGTTGCGCTGCCAGCGACCCGGATACTTGCCGCACTGCTGGGGGAGGACCATCAGAGCTGTCGGTTCGATCGGCTGGCAAATACCCTGTTTGCGCGAAAGTTTCCTGGAGAATCCTCGCCGCATCGCTGGGTTTCCAGCCTGCCTGAGGAGGTCGCGCGGTTTGATAGTGATCCTCAGATGCAGTTTGTTCTGTCATTGGGGGGATACCGTACCGTCCTGGAGGTGCTCGAGCAGGTCTCCCGGTCTGACTGGGCCAAAAAAATCGATCCGGCACTGCCGTTTCTTCTGCTGTCCGGTGAGGCGGATCCCGTTGGAGGGGAAGGAAGTGGGGTTCGGCAGGTAGCAGAGCGGCTGTCACGAGCGGGATGCAGGGATCTGACCCTGCGCCTCGAGCCGGGATTTCGCCATGAGCTGCTGCACGAACCATGTCGGAAACAGGTGATCCTCCTGATCCGACAGTGGATGGAGCAGCGGCTATAATCCGCTGCAATGGGGAGCGGGAAAGCACGGATAAATTCGCCTGCCCTGGGAACTCTATCCCTGAATGAGCCGCGGCAGCGGCAAAAGAAGGAGGAGTTTCATGAAAGGCTATGCGATGCTAAAGATCGGAGAGGCGGGTTGGATTACAAAAGACAGCCCTCGGTGCGGACCGCTCGATGCAATCGTCCGCCCGTTGGTGGTAGCGCCCTGTACCTCAGATATCCACACCGTTTGGGAAGGGGCGGTCGGCGAGCGGCACAATATGATCCTGGGCCATGAATGCGTGGGCGAGGTGGTGGAAGTCGGACCGATGGTGCGGGACTTTAAACCCGGAGATCG
>CASEBP010000084.1 GCA_949285275.1 uncultured Oscillospiraceae bacterium
GGAGCTTCCGGCCCTGCAGACCGCGCTGGAGAGCGCCCAGAACGCCCTGTCGGGCAAGACCAGCGACGCGGAGCTGGCCAATTTGAAAACCGCGATGGACAACGCGCAGTCGATCTACGATCAGGCTGTGACCCTCGATGCCGACGTCACGGCCAAGCAGGCGGCGTATGACGCGATTCCAGCGACCGACTCCGGCCTGAAGGACCAGGCGTATAACGCCCTGATCGCGGCTCAGAATGCCCGCAGCAGCTTCAATTCCAAAACAACGGCCGAGCTGCAGGCCGAGTACAACAGTGCGATGACCGCCTACAACCAGGCGAGAAACCGCAACGAATCGCTCGACGCCCAGTACAGCACCGCCCAGACCAACCTGACCAACAAGCAGAACGAGATCTCCGCCAAGAAAACCGAAAAGTCCAACGCCGAAGCCGACAAGCCGAACAAGCAGCAGGCCGTCGACGACGCCCAGGCCGCGCTGAATGCAGTCGGCGACGTCACAGAGGCCAAAAAGAAGATGGACGACGCCCAGCGGGAGCTGACGGAGGCCACCACCGCCTACAACAACGCGGTGACCGCCGAAACCAGCGCCAAGACGGCGCGGGATGAGGCAAAGGCCAAGTACGACAGCCTACGCAACAACCGCTACCCCTATGTCTACGAGTCGGCGGCGGCCGGGAGCGCGAAGGTCAGCAAGGACTGGGAGGAGAACGGCTCCTATGTCGACGACGTCGAGGTCATCCGCAAGCGGGTATCGGACAGCTACAGCATTCCCGGCGCAACCGGCAGCACGATGAACTACATCTACTGCGTAGCTGTGACCATCAAGTCCAGCTCCTCGACCTCCGACCGGGACCTCTTCGGCCAGATCACCGTCAAACAGACAAGCGGCGACCGGGAGAATCGGTTTGAGGATGTTGTACTCGACCTTGCCATTGAGATCGGTTATCTCGACGCCGAGGACACCGAGGTCGGCGCGGGGGTTATCCCCGAGGAACCGGCCACCTTCCGGCGGGGCAGCGGCTTTGAGCAGGACAGCGAGTTTGTCTTTGAGTTTGAGGCTGATTCCCACAGCACCTTTGTCGTCAACACAATCGGCCAGGGGACGATCACGCTGGGAATGAACACCGATCCGGATGACGATCTGTCCGAGGCGATCTACGATGAATATGGGGTCGACGTTGACTTCTTCAACGGCAACTATGGCACCTTCAATCGGACCGGTACCCTCTACCTCTGCCCGAGCAGCGGAGAAGACGACTACTACGTCTATGCAATCGACGAAGACGGTGACGTCTCGCGAGTCAGCGCCGACTGGGACAGCTATGAAGACGGTTATGCGATCCGCACCCGGACCCTCGGCCGGTACTTCCTGTCGCCGCAGCGGCTGAGCAACAGCTTCCTCTCGTCGATCAACGGGACCTCTTCGTCCGGTTCGTCGTCGGGCAGCGGCTCAGGCAGCAGCTCGAGCGGGAACAATGCGGGCGATCTGGTGATCGTTCCGGCGCCGTCCACCCCGTCGACCTCCACTCCGTCGACCTCCACCCCGACCTACAACCCGCCTGCCAGCTCGTCTTCTAGCCCGTCTTCCTCTTCCTCGTCGTCCTCCTCTGAGGCCTCGAGTGAGCCGGAGGAGAGCGAAGAAGAGGCTGACGATCCGGTCGAGAGCGAACCGGAGGAGCTGGTCGATGTCGACGCCGAGCAGGAGGATGAGGACGGACCGCAGAAGGGCGGTTCGGTGTTGCTCTGGGTTCTGTTGGCGGTCGGACTGATCGCAGTAGCTGGCGTGGTCGGATTTTTGATCTACCAGAACCGGGTCCGCCGGGAGGACGACGGCTACAGCCAGTACGATGAATACAATGACGACGGGGATGACTTCCCCGACGACGACGATCAAAACTGATTGCAGTTCCCTGCCCGCGGCCTACCACCGCGGGCAGGGGGCGTCAAGGGAGCGGTAACGGAAGATGTCAGGAAAATGCAACGAGATTCTTCGGCAGGTACGCACCGTCATCATCGGCAAGGATGAGATCCTCGCCAAAGTGCTGATGGCAATCCTTTCGGGCGGCCACATCCTGCTCGAAGACGTTCCTGGGGTGGGCAAGACGACGCTGGCGCTCGCCTTTGCCCGGACGCTGGGTATCCATTCCAAGCGGATGCAGTTCACATCGGACAGTATGCCGTCCGACGTGACCGGCTTTTCGGTCTATGACAAGACCGGCGGTTCGCTGGCCTATAAGCCCGGCGCGGCGATGACCAACCTGCTGCTGGCTGACGAGATCAACCGGACCTCCAGCAAGACCCAGTCGGCGCTGCTCGAGGTGATGGAGGAGGGGCAGATCACCCTCGACGGAGTAACCCGTCCGGTGCCACAGCCCTTCATCGTCATCGCGACCCAGAACCCGGTAGGCTCAGCGGGGACCCAGGTACTGCCGCCGGCACAGCTCGACCGGTTCATGATCCGGCTCACGATGGGCTACCCCGATTTTGATAGCCAGGTCAATATTTTGCGGGACCGGCAGACCGCCAACCCGCTTGACGGATTGCGCCCGGTGACCAACGCCGGCGAGATCACTGCCATGAAGCGGCAGACCGATGAAGTCTTTGTCGCCGATTCGATCTACGAATACATCACCCGGCTGGCGCAGGCATCGCGCAACCACCCGGCGATCCAGCTGGGACTTTCTCCGCGGGCGGCGCTGGCCGTCTGCCGGATGGCCAAAGCACGGGCCTTCGTGTCCGGCCGCGACTATGTCATCCCGGAGGACGTCTCGACCGTCTTTGCCGACGTCGGTTCCCACCGGCTGCTGCTCAGCTCTAAGGCGCGGCTTGCTGAGCGCTCGGCCGCCGACCTGCTCGCCGAGCTGCTGGAAAAGACCCCCGCACCGGTGACCGGCTCGTCGGGACGGAGCTCCCGCCGATGATGTCGCCGCTGTGGATCTGGCCGCTGTGGCTGATATCGCTGCTTCTGCTCTGCCTGTTCGGCCGCTCCGACCTTCTGACCGCTCTATTATTGCTTCTTCCGGTGCTGATCGCCGCTTCGGCGGCGGTCAGCTTCCTTGCGTCCAGACGGGTGGGGCTTCGACTGACAGCCCGGGAAATCGCCCCCAAACGCAAAGGGGTATCAGCTGAGCTGGCAGTGAGAAACCCCGGCCCGTTTCCCCTGATGCAGCTGCGCTGTCCGTTAACCCTTGAAAACCGGCTGACCGGCGAACGATTCACCCGGATGGCCACCGTCTCACTGCCGCCATTCTCATCGCGGCAGATCGCGCTGTCGGTCGGCTCGGCCCACTGCGGGCAGATTCTTCTGACAACCGGACGGGTTCGGGCAGCCGATCTGACCGGTCTGCTTGCCTTTCCAACCCGGGCACAGGGCCGGGCGATCACGACGGTACTGCCCAACACCTTTCCACTGCGGCTGCTGCCAGGGCTGCACAGCCTGTCCTTCGAGGAGAGCGAGGAGTACGACCCGTCCCGGGCGGGGGAAGACGTCAGTGAAACCTACCAGATCCGGGAGTACCGGGAGGGGGACGCGCTGCGCCAGGTTCACTGGAAGCTGACCACCAAGTATGACAATCTGATGATCCGGGAGCCGGGACGTCCCATCAAGCGGTCGCTGCTGCTGTTGCTCGACCTGCGCCGCCCGCAGGGGAGCCATCCGCCGGCAGCCTGCTTTGATGCGGCGGCCGAGGTAGCGGTCTCGTTGTCCCAGGCACTGCTCGACGCAGGGATTGTTCACACCGTCGCCTGGGAAACGGCAGACGGCCCGATCGAACGGCGAACCGTCCAGAATATCGACGATCTGACCATGTCGCTGCCGGGGGCGCTGTCCGGCCACGGCGAGAGGGTTCCCGGCGCCGAACAGGCAGCGGAGCTGCTGCTCTCACCCGAGTATTCACGAATCTTCGCGGTCTGTGTCGGCCGCCCGCTCTCCCCGCCGCCCGGAGACCTTCGCACCACCGTCCTGTGTTGCGTTGGGCGCGCGGGCGAGGAGTCGGAGGCCGGCGAATCGCTGCTCTATTTCCATCCCCGCACCTATCCCGAGGAGGTTGGAACACTGATTGTCTGACCCCCCACCGAAAGGAGAAACGCCCATGAAGCTGCCGGTGATCGCGCCGCTGCGCCGCGCTGACCGGACCTCGAACAGCCGCTCCATGCTGCTGCGGATCCTGACGCCGCGGCGTCGGGCTGCCTTCGGTCCGGCTGACGGGGCCGGCTGTGCGCTGGTATCGGCGCTGCTGCTGCTGGGATGCGGCGGCAGTCTGCTGCGCCTCTTCGCAGTACCGTCACCGGGCTGGCTGCCCGCCGCGGCGGGGCTGGCGGCGATTCTGGCCTTTCATTTTCTGCTTCCCCTGCCGCAGCTGAGCATCCGGATGAAGTTGGCGGCAGCAGGCGGGCTGGCAGCTGGTTCGGTGCTGCTCTGGCTGATCAACGGGGAAAAGACCCGCAAC
>CASEBP010000085.1 GCA_949285275.1 uncultured Oscillospiraceae bacterium
ACCATCACGACAGCCAGGAGCAGGGAAACAAGCTTCTTCATGGCGTATTTTCCTCCTAAAATTTCATTTCTATTTCCATACGGCGGTACTCTCCACACCACCGCTGAAAACGAGGGGATGGATGGCGGGGCTCCTGACAAAAAGGTAACAACTTCACAAGCCGATCAAAAAACTGACGCTCAAACGAAACCTGTTTGTTACGGAAATGTAGCCTTTAGGGCAGAATAACCCCTTGCAAATGGAAAAAATAAAAGAAAAGAACCAAAACACCGCCCTCACGCGGCGGAAACCGCCGCGTGGAGAAGAGGGCCGATGACGGAGGCTGCCCTTGTTCTGGCCGGTCATCCTTCGCAACTGTAGAATAACACAAAGAGTAGGCATTGTCAACACTTTTAGTGATTTTACGAACGCCCAAAGTGGAGAATGGTTTTTTACACTCTATTCCAGGAGGTGTTCCGCTATGAAGTTATCTGGTATTCTCAGGGACCTTCGGGAAAGCAGACATTATTCCCAGAAAACACTGGCGGCCCGGCTGGGATGCTCGCCATCCCTTGTCTCTTCCTATGAAACGGGAGAGCGGCTGCCGAGCCTGCCGATGTTGATTGCGCTGGCCGACGTCTACAGGGTTTCGACCGATTACCTGCTGGGACGGCTGCGGGAGGATCGGGACCTTTTGGATCTGGCGGGCTTGAGTGATGAACAGCGGGAGGCGCTGCGGGTAATTGTTAAGGGGCTGTCGGTTGGCGATTTGGCAAATCGGGAGGCCGGAAAGGAAGACCGTAAAAAAGGCCCCACAGCCTGAGTCGGCCGGGCGCCTTTTTTTGTTGCCTGCCACCAGAAAAATCAGCGGGCGCGGCGGCGGAATATGCCGTCGCCGCGCCCGCGGCATTCAGGACGGTCGGGACAGGCGTGGAAAGAAGCGCAGCGCCAGCCGCTGCGCCAGGCCGGCGTCGGGGAGCAGCCTGCGGCGCAGTGCGGCCGAGACCCGGCGCTTGAGATGGCGGGTTTCCCGTCCGGGAAGCGGATGCATCGGCCTTCCGCCGTAGAAACCGCTCTCCAGCACCGAAGCGAGGGAGACGAGAGAATCGGCCAGCGCCGGATCGGATGGGGCAAAGAGCAGGGCGGCGCGGCGCAGATAGGCGCAGTGGGTTTCTCCGTGGCGGCGCGCCAGGCCGAGCAGTAGTCCCCGCCGTTCGATCGAGGCGCAGACACCACCCGGTGTGTTGCGGCGGACAAATCTGCGCCAAAGCATCCGGATACGGCCGGCAATGAAGGCGGTCAGCCGCCGCAGAAAGTCCAGCAGTGAGAAACGGGTACGGGACACCTGTGACCGGGAAGTTTTCCGTGCCGCTACCCCGCCGATCTTCATCCGGCGCAGGCGCCAGATGGCCTGAATAACCAGAAACAGGATCCCGGCGGCGAAGAGGACGAGCAGTACCAGGCCGACCAGCGGGCTGGCTTCCTCGGATTCCTCGCGCTCGGCCATCTCGAAGAGGATCGGTTCCATCCAAGCTTCCTCCCCGGG
The DNA here is from genome assembly GCA_949285275.1 of uncultured Oscillospiraceae bacterium. Taxonomy (GTDB): domain Bacteria; phylum Bacillota; class Clostridia; order Oscillospirales; family Ruminococcaceae; genus Yanshouia. The sequence goes on from CASEBP010000085.1 coordinate 1,526, forward strand.
CTCGGGTTCGGGAAACAGTGAGAAAAGCCAGACGATCAGCCGCAGCAGCAGCGACAACAGCCATCCCGCGGCAGCGGTCAACGCCTGCCAGAGCCGCAGCACCCCTTCTCCGAGCGGTGCGGCGAAGAGAATCATGAAGAGCAGCATGATTCCCGCAAGAACGGCCAGCACCAGACCGACCGACAGATAGCCGGATGATCGGGGCCCTGAGGCGGAGCGGGCGCCGTCCAGCCGTTGAGAGATCAGGGCGGCGAAGGCGACGACCACCGCGGCGGCGGGTGCCAGACAGACGACAGTGGGAAGGACGGTTACCGACTGAAACCACAGTGCGAGCAGCCAGACGGCGATACAGGCCTCGAGCTGCCGGATGCTGTGCATTTCAGTGGGCGGATAGAAGCAGCGGGCACAGGCGCGTCCGCCGGTGAAGAGAGCCATCAGTCCGGCCATCACCCAGGCGGCGGGCTGGCTGAGCACCGAGAAGCCAACCAGCAGCACCGCCAGATAGCCGACCAGCAGGACGGCGTGGAAGGCAATGACGGCGGGCAGCACCCGTGCCCGGCGCAGAAAGAGACGGCAGGCGGCATAGACAGCGATGGTCAGTGCTGCCCAGGGAATCAGTGCCGGACCGGAGAGGGAGATTCCGTCTGCCGGACGGTCGAAGAGGCGGTAGAGGGTGCTGCAGATAGCCACATCGCACAGGACGCCGGCCAGCGAGGCAAAGGTTTTGGGGTTAGACATGGCGCACCTCCCGTCGGATTCGCTCCAGCGGCAGCAGGTCCGCGTCGAAAGCGGCCCCCCTTGCTGCCGGTTCGGGATGCAGCGGCATCAAAACGAGGGAGGCGGTTTCCAGCCGTTCCAGCAGTCCGCCGCCGAGCCGGGAGAAATCCCGGACCAGATAATAGCACCGTCCAGCGGCGGAGCAGGCCTCGAGGGCGGGTGCGATGTCGAAGCGGGAGGGCTTGGCGGGCGGCGGGTCGGAGCTGGAGCCCTCCGGCTCAGCGGGCGGCAGAAAATCATACCCGGCCAGGGCGTAAAGCAGTTCGTCGGTGGGGGAGCCACAGGGGTAGGTGGCAGGGGCGGTGGTCCGGCCCTTCGGAAGGGTCAGGCCGCACCGGACCTGCGCCGCTTCCAGCCCGACCAGCACCGATGCGAGCAGGCTGAGTGCATCCTCAAAGCCGTCGCTGTCGGGGGTCGGCCCGCCGAAGCTTTCGCCGTCCACAATAAAGTGGGCCGACTTGGGCAGGATGGTCTCCGGCAGATTGATCGCCAACGGAAGGCCCCGGGCAGCGAGCCGCCAGTTGATCCGCTTCCATGGGTCGGAGGGCTGATAGGCGCGGTTACCTTTAATAATGGTGGGATCCTCAAGGTAGCCCTTCGCATCGCCCGAAGCCTCCCATAGGTTGCGGAGGAACGGATCGACGGTGACAGGCTGTATCGCAGGATAGACGGCAAAGGGCGGAGTATCACTGCCGGCGCGGCATTCGGTCTGGGCCAGTCCCAGCCCGTCCCCCGAGCAGATCCGCAGGGAAGAAAGCGAAAAAAGACCGCGCCGTCTTGCTGTCCAGACCGCGCGCCAGCAGAGCTTTTGGTGGGCCATCAAGAAGGCAAAACGCCTCGACAGTACCAGCTGGAAATAGGGCTCCCCCTCCGGAATGGGATCGTCATAGGGGTGCAGATCGCTGTCGTCCTTGGGCCAGAGCGGGCAGGAGGCCGGCAGAGGCAGCCATAGTTCGAGCCAGATCAGCGGAAGCAGCTTGTCGTTTTGGACCGTCCATTCCATTGTCATTTCGTCCCCGGGAAAGACGCGGGAGGGTTCCCCGCTGCCCGAAAAATGCACTCGGAAGAGGGAACGTTCCCCCCATAGGCGGGAGCAGGCGCCAACCAGCAGCAGAAAGACGAGCACCGAGGCAAGGACGGTGGTTTTGGCGAGGATAGCCAGCAGCGCCAGCACCGCCATAATCCCCAGGCAGACCGGGCTGATCAGCCAGCTTGAGCGCTGGCCGATGGCGGTCCGGGCCTCCTGCCGTTCAGCGGCCATCGTAGAGCGCCTCCCCGCGGGGCGGAGGCTCGACCGAGGCGAGGACGGCGTCGAGGATTTCGGCCGCCGTCTTGCCGGAGAAGCGCGCCTCTCCCGACAGAAGCAGCCGGTGTTCAAGAACAGGGTGGGCAATTTGCTGAATATCGTCCGGCGTGACAAAATCCCGTCCGGCCATTGCGGCCCAGACCTTAGCCGCCCGATAGAGGGCGCGGGATGCCCGGGGGCTGGCTCCCATCTGCAGCATCGGATGGGTCCGGGTGGCGGCGGTCAGCTCGACGATGTACCGCCCGACCTCCTCCGAGACCGAGACGGCGGCGGCCTGCTGCTGCATTGCGACGATTGTGCCGGCGTCGGTTACCGCCTGCACCGTATCAAATGGGATGGTGTCACCGAGCAGGCCGAGCATCCGCAGCTCCTCCTCGGCGCTGGGATAGCCGAGCGAAAGCCGCATCAGGAAACGATCCATCTGGGCTGCAGGAAGACGGAAGGTACTTTCCGATTCGACCGGATTCTGGGTGGCCAGCACCAGGAAGGGCCGCGGCAGCGGGAAGCTCTCGCCGTCAATTGTGACCTGCCGCTCCTCCATCGCCTCGAGCAGTGCCGACTGAGTTCGGGGGATAGCGCGGTTGATCTCGTCAGCCAGCAGCAGGTTGGTCATTACCGGCCCCTGTACCAGCTGGAAATCCCCGCTCTTCTGGTTGTAAATCCGCATGCCGCAGATATCAGAGGGCATCAGATCCGGCACAAACTGGATCCGGCGGGAACTGCAGCCCAGCGCGAGCGAGAGGGTTTTGACCAGCGTGGTTTTGCCCACACCGGGCAGGTCCTCAAGCAGGATATGTCCGTCTGCGAGAACCGCCATGATGATGAGGCGGATCTTGTCCGATTTGCCGACAATAATCTTTTCGGTTTGCTGCAGAATGGCCTCCGACAGGCTCTGGATCGTCAAAGCGCTCAATGTTACCGTCCTTCTTTCCCGCTTTCTGACAAAAATGCGATAGAATCGATAATTTGAGGATACCAGACCCTGTGAGCCGGTGTCAAGACGGCAATCTGAACAGTGGGTGAAAGAAGAAAAGCGCCCGCAGCGCGGACGCTTTTGGATTGATCAGGCGGCGTGCCGTTTCCTGCGGCGCAGCACCAGCCAGCCGGCGACGGCGGCGGCCGCAGCAGCTGCGGCGGGCAGCAGCAGACGGCGCTCCAAGCCGGTTTCAGAGGTGGAGGAGGAATTGGCGGATGACGGCGAAGTCTGCAGTGCCGTTTCGACGGTCAGGCCGTTGTCTGCCAGGACATCGCGGATCGAGGCGGCATCCCCGAGCACCTTCGGTCGGGTCGTCGACCAGCTGCCATCCCCGAGGGCATATTCCCCCGAAGCGGGGTGGTAGTTGATGCCGGTTGCGTTGTCGCAGATCGCCGCGACGGTGGTGCTGTCCTCCGGGACCGACGCGGGCAGTGGGGTGTCGGAGAGCAGGTAACGCCCGAGGATCCGGGTGCGGATCAGGAAGACGTCCTTCTCCCCATTATAGCTGCAGTGCAGCGGAAGCAGGCTGCCGTCCGGCTCGATCGCGTAGAGCCACCGACGGCGTCCGGCCGAGAGAAAAAGATAGCCGGGTTCCCGGAAGGATGCACCGTTTCCATTGCAGAAGAGCAGATCGGCATCGGGGTAGGCGGCGGAGATCCCGGGATCTTCCTCGCAGTTGAAGCCGAGCGCGACCGACCGTCGTGTATCGGCATCGGCCAGGAAAAAGCTGTTTTGGTCCGCCTCAAAGCCGAGAAGGGTCGCCTCGCCGGCCTTGGCAGACAGCGCGGTTGGGGCGGGAGAGACGGGAATCAACGCCCCGGGAGCCTGCTCATCCAGTCCAACCTGCAGCGAGATGCCGACGGTGACAGTTTCTTCGGCGAAGTCATCGGCCGGAGAGGCTTCGATTCGCAGCGAAATGGTTCCCATTACCGGTGTAATGATTCCGGGCTGATTCCCCCGCTCCCCGATGGTGATGGCCAGAAAGTAGAGGGAGGAATCCTGCCGTCCGCCGCGGCGGGCTGGGCGTTTGACCACCGACAGGCTTTCGATGCAGTCGGCCCCCTCGCTCCATTCGGCGGAGATTCGGATCCGGTCGACCGCCTTATCCCCCCGGACATAGGGATCGCTGTCGGTTTGCCAAAGGTCTTCGCCGTTGCCCTGGGTTCGCCGGTAGGCGGCCCGGGCTTCATCATAGTCAGATTTGACGGCGTTATAGTGATCGAGGGCGGCCAGATAATCCGGGTCGGAGAAGAGCGCGTCGCACCATCCGTCGACGTCGGTTCCGCCACAGGCGGCGCGTTCGGCCTCGTCGAGCTGCTGCGAGGCGGTCTCCAGCGCCTCGGCAGCCGCCTCGACGGCGGTGCGGGCCGCTTCAAAGGTAGCAGACGCCTGCTCATAGAGCAGTCCTGAGACGGTGCCGTTGAGGAGCGGATAGTAGACCGATTCCCCGTGGGGAACCGGATCTCCGTTTCCGCCCGGGCCGGTGACCGGGGTGTCGAGATCCACCGCCCCGGCGCCATCTTCAAACAGGTAGCCGCTCGCCGAAATCGCCCCGATCGGACAGCCAGGCTGGACGTCGAGCGCCTGCGACGGCAGAGCAAGTCCCAGCAGAGTGGTAAACAGGCAAACAGCCGATATGATTCGTCCCGGCATGGGCGGTCTCCTTTCTGGGGAAAATCCCTATTTTGCAACAGAATACCAATCGTCTCTGTCGGGAAGGTTGCCATTTCGCGAAAATCAGATGAAAACTTTGCCGTCTGTCCGGGTCGAAGCGGGGGACTTTGTACCGTATGTAGGATTCGCTGCGGGAAGGACCCCGGATTTTGTGGTGAAATGTAAAGAGAAAATACTTGACAGCAGCGCGGGGATCCGCTATAATCGTACAGGCAGTCAGAGGCGACGACCGAAACAGGAGGTGCGGTGTGGCAAAGGATTTGGGGATCACCGTTCTTTATGATTTCTATGGAGACCTTCTGACCGAGAAGCAACAGGAGGTCATCGAGCTGTATTATAACGAAGACCTCTCCCTGGCCGAGATTGCCGCACTGTCCGGCATTACCCGGCAGGGGGTGCGCGATTCGATCAAGCGCGCCGAAGGTCAGCTGACCGATTTTGAGGAGAAACTGGGACTGGCCCAGCGCTTTACCGAGATCAAGGGGCGGCTTGGGGAGATTTCCCGCAATGCTTCCGAGATCGAACAGCTCAACCGCAGGCTCTGCGGCAGCAACGAAATCACCCGGCGTGCCGGCGTGATCGCGCAGCTGGCCCGCAGCATCGAAGAACTTTGACCGCGGGCTGGCCCTGAGGAGGAAACGATGGCTTTTGAAGGTCTTTCCGATAAACTCAATGCTGTATTCAAGCGTCTGAAGGCGCGCGGCAAGCTCAAGGAGTCGGATATCAAGGAGGTCATGCGGGAGGTCCGCCTGGCCCTGTTGGAAGCCGACGTCAACTATAAGGTTGCCAAGGACTTTGTTGCCGCCGTTTCGGAGCGGGCAGTCGGCGCCGAGGTGCTCGAGAGCCTGACCCCCGCCCAGCAGGTCATCAAGATCGTCAAAGATGAGATGACCGCTCTGATGGGCAGTGAAAATGTCCGGGTCCGTTTTTCCAATCGGCTGCCGACCATCCTGATGATGTGCGGCCTGCAGGGTTCAGGCAAGACGACCCATTGCGCCAAACTTGCCAAATACTTCAAGTCGCAGGGCAAACGCCCGCTGTTGGTCGCCTGCGATGTCTATCGTCCGGCCGCCATCCAGCAGCTTCAGGTGGTTGGAGAACAGGTCGGGGTTCCGGTCTTTGAGATGGGACAGGGGGATCCGGTCGAGATTGCCCGGCGTGCGATCATGCGCGCCAAGGACCACGGCGACGACCTGGTGATCCTCGATACCGCCGGCCGTCTGCATGTCGACGAGCAGCTGATGGAGGAGCTTTCCCGCATCAAGGAGACGGTGAACCCCCATGAGATTCTGCTGGTGGTCGATGCGATGACCGGTCAGGATGCGGTCAATGTCGCCAAGGCCTTTGATGAACGTCTCTCGATCAGCGGGGTCATTCTGACCAAGCTGGACGGCGATACCCGGGGCGGCGCGGCCCTCTCGGTGCGGGCGGTGACCGGCAAACCGATCAAGTTCGTCGGTGTCGGCGAGCGGCTTGACCAGCTTGAACCGTTCTATCCCGACCGGATGGCGTCGCGAATTCTCGGAATGGGGGATGTCCTCACCCTGGTGGAGAAGGCCCAGGATGCGGTCGACGAGAAGAAGGCCGAGGAACTTGCCCAGAAGATGCGGAAAAATTCCTTCACCCTGACCGATCTGCTTGATCAGATGAAGCAGCTGCAGGGAATGGGTCCGCTCGGGCAGGTGCTGGGGATGATCCCCGGCGTCAAGGTAAACGACGAGGAAGCGGCCCGCGGCGAGAAGGAAATGAAAAAGATGGAGGCTATCATCTTTTCAATGACCCCCGCCGAACGGGAGAAGCCCTCGATTATCAATCCCAAGCGCAAGCGCCGCATCGCGGCCGGCAGCGGGACACGGGTCGAGGATGTCAACCGGGTGCTTCGGCAGTTTGAGCAGATGCAGAAGCTGATGAAAACCCTCAACACCAAAAAGGGACGGGGAATGTTCGGACGTGGGGCGCTGCCGTTTTGATATGGTTTTTACCCCTGACGGGTGAAAATAAAGAGATGCTACAGGAAATGATAACGGGAGGTGACAGGAATGGCTGTTAAAATAAGACTTCGCCGCATGGGCGCCAAGAAGGCTCCCTTCTATCGGATCGTGGTTGCGGATTCGAGATATCCCCGCGACGGCCGGTTTATCGAGGAGATCGGCGTCTACGATCCCACCAAGGAGCCCTCGGTCATCAAGATTGACGCCGAGAAGGCCAAGAAGTGGATCGCCAATGGCGCTCAGCCCACCGATACGGTGCGGGCGCTCATGAAGAAGAACGACCTGCTGTAAGCAGCAATGGAGGGCAGGATGGAAGAGCTCATCAGCATCATTGCCAAGGGGCTTGTCGAGGACAAAGAGGCCGTCACTGTGACGGCCAGCCCGATGACCGAGGACCATACGGTGGTATACCACCTGCATGTCGGTCCGCAGGACATGGGCCGGGTTATCGGCAAGCAGGGACGGATTGCCAAGGCGATCCGCACCATTGTGCGGGCCGCTGCGGGCCAGACGGGTGAGAAGTCGGTCGTCGAGATTGACTGAGTCCGCCGGGCCGGGTGCGTGCCACAGCAAAAAGGACGCCGTGCAGCGATTTGCCGGGTGCATTTCGCGGCGCGGCGTTTTTTTCGAAGATCGAAAGGAGTGCGGGATGAGAAAGCCGTTTCTCGAATGCGGAAAGATCGTGTCTACCCACGGCATCGCCGGCGAGGTCCGGGTGCAGCCGTGGTGTGATTCGCCGCAGGATCTCGAGGGGATCCGAACCCTCTATTTTGACCGGGGCGCCACGCCGGTGGGGGTGCTGCGCGCCCGCGCCCACAAGAACGTCGTCCTGCTCAAGCTCGAAGGGGTCGATACGGTCGAAGCGGCCCAGGCGCTGCGCGGACGGGTGCTTTGGGCGGCACGGGAGGATATCCCGCTCGAAGAAGGAGAATATTTTGTGCAGGATCTGCTCGGAATGGAGGTGTTTGACGCCGATACCGGCCGGAAGTACGGGATGCTGACCGATGTCTCCGAAACCGGCGCCAACGACGTCTACCATATCACCTTTCCGGACGGTGCGGTGCGGCTGATTCCGGTTATCGACGAGGTGGTCCTTTCGACCGATCCCGACCAAAACCGGATGGAGATCCGGCCGCTGAAGGGGTTGTTTGATGATGAGGATTGAGATTGCGACCCTCTTTCCCGATATGTGCGACCGGGTGATCGGCGAGAGCATCATCGGCCGTGCGCGGCGCGCCGGCAAGCTCGAGATCGAGAGCATCAACATCCGAGATTACTCGGACGACCGGTTCCATCGGATCGACGATACCCCTTACGGCGGGGGAATGGGGATGCTCATCGAGGCCGAGCCGCTCGCCCGCTGCTGTGAGGATGCCGCCCGTCGCAACGGAAAACGCCCGCATGTCGTCTATCTCTCGCCGAAAGGCGCGGTCTTCACCCAGCAGAAGGCGGTCGAGCTTGCCCAAAAGGAACTGCTGCTGCTGGTCTGCGGACACTATGAAGGGGTGGACGAGCGGTTTATTGAGGCCTGTGTTGACGAGGAGATTTCGATCGGCGACTATGTCCTGACCGGAGGGGAACTGGCTGCGCGGGTGGTGGCCGTCGCGGTGGGACGGCTCTGCGACGGAGTGCTCTCTGATGCTGTATGTTACACCGAGGAGAGCCACTACGATGGGCTGCTCGAGTATCCCCAGTACACCCGGCCGGCCGAGTGGCGGGGGAGAAGGGTGCCCGAGGTGCTGCTGTCGGGACATCACGCCAATATCGCCGGATGGCGGCGGGTGCAGTCGCTGCGGATCACCGCGCACCGCCGTCCGGATCTCTATGAGCGGGTGACATTGACCGAACAGGACCACAAGCTGCTGGCCCGGTTCCCCGAGGAGCCGGAGCCTGCCGGAGAGGGGGAGCCGCAATGACCGGAACGCTGGTCAATGCTGCCGCCATTGTGGCGGGCGGTACGTTGGGACTCTGTTTCCGCCGGGGGTTGCCCGCTGCGGTACAGGACGCCGCAATGCAGGCCGGCGGACTGGGAGTCTGTATGATTTCGCTGGCCGGAATCCTTGAGCAGATGCTTCGCGCCGGCCCGGACGGCACGATCACCAGTGCCGGCGGGATGCTGCTGGTGCTCAGCCTGGTGATTGGCGGCGTCGTTGGGGAAGCACTGCGGCTGGAGGACCGGATCGCGGGACTGGGCCGGTCGGTGGAATGCCGGCTCGGCCGGGAGGGCTTCGCAAAGGGCTTTGTCGGCGCCTCGCTGCTCTTCTGTGTCGGAGCGATGGCGATCCTCGGCGCAATTGAGGACGGGCTTTATGGCAAGACCGACATCCTCTTCACCAAGGCGGTGCTTGACGGGATCTTTTCGATCGTGATGGCGGCGTCGTTGGGCTATGGGGTTCCCTTTTCGGCCATCCCGGTGCTGCTCTATCAGGGGGCGATCACACTGGCCGCTTCGCTGCTTGGCCCGCTGCTCGAAGGAACTGCCCTGCTCGGACAGATTTGCATGGTCGGCTATGCGGTGGTCCTGCTGCTCGGCACCAATATGCTGGGAATTACCCAGGTAAAACCGGCCAACTTTCTGCCGGCTGTTCTTTGTCCGGTGGGGTATAATCTAATAATGATGTTGAAAAATAGTTGGTGAAACAGCACAATGGAATCTGCGAAATAGCCGATTTTCTTGCGTAGTCGTAGAAAATAACCCGCCAAGGTGAAAATGCCCGTTCCAGCGATTGACGAGGGGCGGCTGCGTTCGTATAATAAAGGGTAAGATGACGCAGTTCAAATTTGAAATTGATGACGTTAGGAGATATGAACCATGTATATGAAGGATGTCAAGGTGCAGAACAAGATCGGCCTGCATGCGCGCCCCGCCACCTTCTTTATCCAGAAGGCCAATGAGTATAAGTCCGCCATCTGGGTTGAGCGTGAGGAGCGCCGGGTCAATGCCAAGAGCCTGCTCGGTGTGTTGTCGCTCGGCATTGTGGGCGGCGCGTCGATCCGGATCCTGGCCGACGGCCCCGATGAGCAGGACGCGGTCAACGGTCTGGTTCAGCTGATCGAGACCGGCTTTGCCGAGTGATATTCATTCGTTTGACAGGGTTTAAAGAGAGGGGCGGTGCGTCTGGGCGCGCCGCCTCCCTTTTGTCTGCGGAGGGGAGGGAGCGACGATGCCGGAAACCGAAGATATGACGCTGCAGCGGCTGCAGAACAAGGCCCGGGCACTGACAATGGAGCCGGGGGTCTATCTGATGCACAACCGGGCGGGGGAGATCATCTATGTTGGCAAGGCCAAACGGCTGAAGAACCGGGTATCGAGCTACTTCCGCTCGCTTGACCGCCATACCCCGAAGGTGCTGGCGATGGTCCGTCAGGTGGAGGATTTCGAGACGATCGTAACCTCCAGCGAGTTTGAGGCACTGGTGCTCGAGTGCAGCCTGATCAAGCTGCACAATCCCCGGTATAACATCCTGCTCAAGGATGACAAGGGCTACAGCTACCTGCGGATTGGCCGCGGAGAGGAGTACCCGCGAATCACCGAGGTCAAGCAGAAGGAGGACGACGGCGCCGAATATATCGGCCCGTATATGTCGGCCTGGGTGGTCAAGAACACAATTGACGAGGCCAACAAGGCGTTTCTGCTGCCGACCTGTTCCCGGCAGTTCCCGCGGGATATCGGCAGGGGAAGGCCCTGCCTTAACTACCACATGAAACAGTGCATGGGGGTCTGCCGCGGCGGCATCAGCCCACAGGAGTACCAGGAGACGCTGCGCCAGGCGGTGGAATACATCCGCGGCGGCAGCGCCGAGGCGGTGCGGATTCTCCAGGAACAGATGCAGGCAGCCGCCGAGAACCTCGAATTTGAGCGGGCCGCTCGGTGCCGCGACCGGCTGCGGGCGATCGAGCGGTTCGCCGAACGGCAGCGAGTGGTGTACGCCGGGGCGGTCGACCAGGATGTGCTGGCCTTTGTCCGGTCGGGGGAGGACGTGGCGCTCAGTGTGCTGAAGTTCCGCGAACAGAAGCTGGTCGATAAGCTCGACTTTCTGTTCCCCGACGCCGATCCCATCGAGGAGGTGCGGGGGGAGTTTCTGGCCCGCTACTATTCCGATCCGCTGCATGAGCTGCCCCGCCAGATCCTGCTCGACGGGGATCTGCCCGACCGCGAGCTGGTCGAACGGTTGCTCTCGGGCCGTGCAGGCCGCAAGGTGCCGCTGCTCATCCCCCGGCGGGGGGATCCGGCGCAGCTTGTCGAGATGGCACGGCTCAATGCCGCCGAGCAGCTGTCCCTGCGGGACAGACGCCGGACCGGCCGGGAGCTTGCCGCCCTTGACGAATTGGCCCGGCTGCTCGGGCTGGAAAAACCGCCGGTCTGGATCGAGTCCTATGACATCTCCAATATCGGCAGCGATACCATTGTTGGCGGTATGGTGGTCTTTGAGGAGGGACGTCCGCTTAAAGCCGCCTACAAACGGTTTTCCATCGAAGGACTCGACCATCCCGACGACTACACCAGTATGGCCCAGATGCTCGAGCGGCGGTTTGCGCGCTACCTGGCCCAGGAGCCGAACGGTGGAAGCTTCAACCGCCGGCCCGATCTGCTGCTGATCGATGGCGGACAGGGGCAGGTCTCTGCGGTACAGCGGGTGCTCGCGGCGCTGGGGCTGGATATTCCGGTCTTCGGCATGGTCAAGGACGACCGGCATCGCACCCGTGCCATCAGCTCCCAGGGTGGGGAGATCGCCATCTCCTCCCATCGAGCGGTCTTTTCGCTGGTGACTCGGATCCAGGATGAAACCCACCGCTTTGCGGTGACCTACGCCCGCAAGAGCCACAAAAAGACCGCCTTTGAGCTTTCGCTGACCCGGGTCGAGGGATTGGGCGAGAAACGGGCTCGGGCGCTGTTTGCCGCCTTCCGCACCAAGAAGGCGATCCTCGAGGCGAGCGAGGAACAGCTTGCCGCAGTGCCGGGTATGAACCGGCAGGTCGCCAGGGCGCTGCGCGAGGCGGCCGAGCGGGGGGAAATCGGTTGACAAACCGCCGATTGCCTGCGATAATAAAAAGAATGAATTCGATCGATTTCCGTCCGTTCGGGCGGATCAGGGAAGGATGCGTCCGATGCGAGTAATCACCGGAACGGCGCGCGGCCGGCGCCTTGTCACCCCGGCGGGACTGGCCACCCGTCCGACCTCCGAAATGGCCAAGGAGGCCATCTTCTCGATCATCCAGTTTGAGCTGGAAGGGGCGATGGTGCTCGACCTCTTTGCCGGGTCGGGCCAGCTGGGAATCGAGGCCCTCTCCCGTGGGGCGCGCGGCGCCGTTTTTGTCGACTGCGCGAAGGAGGCCGCCGACGCAATCCGGCAGAACCTCTCGACGACCGGCCTGGGACAGAATGCCCGGCTGATGCAGGCCGATGCGATCCCGTTTCTGCGCTCCTGCCGAGACACCTTCGATATCGCGCTGCTCGATCCACCCTATCAGCAGGGGCTGGTGGAGGAGGCGCTGCAGCTGCTCCCCACCCGGATGAGCCCCGGCGGGATCATTATCTGTGAGACCGAGCGCAATGAGGTTCTTCCAACCCCCGGGGAAGGTTTTACCCGGCGCAAAGAGTACCGCTACGGCAAGGCGAAGGTGACCACCTTCCGCCGCGAGGAGGAAGTCTGATGAGAACAGCGATCTGTCCCGGCAGCTTCGACCCGGTGACCTACGGCCATCTCGATATTTTCAAGCGCGCAAGCAAGCTCTTCGACCGGGTCATCGTGCTGGTTTCGATCAATCCGGACAAGCAGCCCTGTTTTACCCCGCAGGAGCGGATGGAGATGATTCGGGAGGTTACCGCCGATATTCCCAATATCGAGGTGGACTGCTACGCCGGTCTGCTGAGCAACTACGCACAGCAGCACGAGGCGGTGGCGATCGTCAAGGGCCTCCGGGCGGTTTCCGATTTTGAATACGAATTCCAGATGGCGATCACCAATAAAAAGCTCTACCCTTATGCGGAGACCGTCTTTTTGACCACCAGCATGTATAATATGTACCTGAGTTCCAGCCTGGTTCGGCAGATGGCGCTGCTGGGAGGCGACCTTTCGGGGTTGATTCCCCGCTGCCTGCACGAAAGGGTCTATCGCAAGTTCAGACGAGAGGAGGCTGCAAGCGATGAACATTGAAGAAATTCTGGATATGCTTGACGAACTGCTTGACAAGAGCTGGAGTCTGCCGCTATCCGGCGGGCGCAGCGTGGTGGACGATGAAAAGATCCGCGAGCTGCTTGACGATATCCGCCTGAATCTTCCCAGCGAGATCAAGCAGGCTAAGGCGATCGTCGCCGACCGGGCCGACATCCTCGCCACTGCCAAGCGGGAGGCCGATGCGGTGGTCCGCCGGGCCGAGGACCGCGCCCGTGCGCTGATCGCCCAGGAGGAGATCATCAAGCAGGCCCAGCAGAAGGCCGCCGAGATTCTTTCCCAGGCTCAGCAGAAGTCCAAGGAGCTGCGAAATGCCTCGCAGGACTTTTCCGACGATCTGCTGCGCCAGTCAGAGGAGACCCTTGCTAAATTGCTCGGCGAGGTGCGGACCACCCGCCAGGCAATGCGTAATTCGCTGCGGAAGTAAAAGAAAATCCCGTCGGAAGACGGGATTTTTCTTTTGGACATTTTTTGAAGGAGAAAACTTCTTTTTTCGGGTGGTATACTGAGGACAAAGGGGGGAGTGGGATGAGAGCTTCGGTTCTGAAGCTGCTCTGGAAGATCTCCGGGGTGGCGCTGATCCTGGCCGGACTGGTCAGCTTTCTGCATCCCGACGCGCTGCTTGGCGCCGCAGCGGTCCTCTTCGGACTGGTGCTGCTGCTGACCGGTACCTTTGACCTGCTGCTCTACCGTCGGATCCGGAAGATTATGGCCGGCGGCATCTGGGTACTCTGCGAGGGACTGTCTAATCTGGGACTCTCGCTCCTGCTGATCTTTTTCAGCGACTGGGTCGTCCTGTCGCTGCCGCTCTTTCTGGGCGCCTGGCTGTTGATCTGTGGCTTCTCCCGGGCGTTCTATGCGCTGCGCTGCCGTGGCTTCGCTTATTTTGACTGGAGCTGGACGCTGGGATGTGGAGTGCTGCTGGGCATCTGCGGGCTGCTGTTTCTGCTTGCGCCGCTGGCAGGGCTGCACGCGATTGGCGCGCTGATGGGCTTTGCACTGTTTGTGGTTGGAGCGCTGCTGCTGCTGACCTCCTACCTCTCGGAAAAATTCTGGATCTGACCTGGTACGCAATGTGCCCCGCAGTCTTGAAAGGCTGCGGGGCTTTTTTTACAGCAAAAGGGGCCGTACCCCCGGAAGCAGGAGGGTACGGCCCAAAGCAGAAAAGAGGAGGGCTCAGAGAGAATAGCTGTCACAATAGGCCCCATACTGCGGGACTTCCTTGCCGGTGGTGGCGAAGCGCTTCTCGGTGGTGGCGCGGTGCTTGTCGGCGTAGGCCGCCAGATCGGCTTCCATCAGCTCAAAGGTTTTGTCCTCCGAGGCCTTCTTTTTGATTGCGGCTTCGGCTACTGCCTCGGCATCCTGCCGGCGGATGACGACGATGCCGTCAAGATCTCCGACCAGGATATCGCCGGGGAAGACCACCTGTCCGCCGCAGGCGATGGGGGAGTTAACCTCGCCGGGGCCGAACTTATAGGGGCCCTGTGGGGTAATCCCCTTGGCGTAAATCGGCATATCGAGCTTTTCGATGCCGTCGAGATCCCGCAGGCAGCCGTCAACCACGATGCCGGCCAGTCCTTTTTTGGCGGCGAAGCGCATCATGATTTCCCCGGCAACCGAGCGGTTGCAGCCGCTTCCGGCGTCGACAACGATGATATCGCCGGGTTGGGCCATGTCGAGCGCCTGATGGAAGAAGAGGTTGTCTCCGATAGGGGAATGCACCGTAATGGCGGTCCCGAGCAGCGGCCGGGCTGTCGCGGGATTGAGCAGACGGATGTAATCGTGCATGCAGAACAGCCGGTTCATCTCGTCGTTGATGTTGCTGGAAGGAAGGCCGCGGAAGAGCTCGACGATCTTCGGATCGGGACGCTCCACCTTGGTGAAGATGCGGTTTCCAATGCTGATCATATGTTACCCACCTTTGGATTTATTTGAGGAATTCCCGGTTGACGATCTCGCGCATCTCGGTCGAGGGCGCGGCATCATAACGTGCGATACAGTCCATGCAGATAGCGGCCATATTGACGTCGTTGTCGGCGGTGTTGCCGCCGCAGTGCGGAGTGGTGACGACGTTTTCGAGGTGAAGCAGAGGGGAATCCTCGGGCAGCGGTTCCTCCTCAAAGGTGTCCAGCCCCGCCCCCAGAATCTGTCCGCGCTGCAGCGCGTCAATGAGGTCGGCCTCCCGGATGACCCCGCCGCGGGAGGTATTGATGATGCAGGCAGTCGGTTTCATCTGCACGAGGCGGGCGGCGTCAATCATCCCACGGGTCGAGTCGAGCAGCGGGACATGGACGCTGATCAGATCCGATTCGGCCATCAGGGTGTCCAGATCGGCATAGGTGACCCCCAGCGCCTCCTCCTGTGCGGCGTCGAGCCGGAATACGTCGTAATAAAGCACCCGTGCGTCAAAGCCGCCCCGGACGATCGCCGCAACCTTGCGGGCGATATTGCCGATGCCGATCAGTCCGACCGTCTTTCCGTGCAGCAGATAGGAGCGGGAGGAGAACCGTTCGCGGTCCCAGCTGCCGGCCTTCATCTGCTCGTTGAGGGGAAGGACGTTTCGCAGGACATCGAGCATCAGCGAGACGGCCAGTTCAGCGACCGGCATGCTGTTGCCGCCGACGCAGATACCGACGGGGATGCCCCGTTTTCCGGCGGCCTGGATGTCAATCTTGTCGTATCCCACACCCCACTTCTGGATCCATTTGAGGCGGGGAGCGGCGTCGAGGACCCGCTGATCGACCGCCCCGGCCCGGTTGATCATGTAATCAGCGTCGGCGAGGGCGGAAAGATCCTGCTGCGGTAGAACCAGAAGGGTGTCAAAGCCCTCGGGGCATTTGCTCTGGAGCGCCTTCTGCATATTTTCGCTGAAGGAGCCATAGAACACGATTTTTTTGCTCATAGTGGGGAATCACCTCATTGTTTGATGACATTTTCCTTGGACTTCTTATCGACATACGCCATGAAGATCGGCGAGAAGAGGGACAGGA
>CASEBP010000086.1 GCA_949285275.1 uncultured Oscillospiraceae bacterium
AGTAAGCCAGATTGGCGCGCGGATGGATGATTCCCTCAATCAGCGGTTTTTTGCAGGTCATCAGGGTGGTGATGCCGGGACCGTGCCCCATGATCGTGCAGTCGGAATGGACGACGATCCCGATGGAGACGGCGCCGGTCAGATAGCCGCGCCCATAGGTGTTGTCGCAGTTTTCCAGCAGGACGATATCGCCATAGCGCAACCAGTCGAGGTGATGCCGACGCAGTTCTTCCCGATCCGCCGTCATCAGGTCATAATCCCCAGTATGGCCGGAACCCATTCCCAGGCCGGCGCCCATCAGGTGGGCAGGGATCTTTGCTGCAACGGGAACCTGCAGTTTCCCTTCGGACACCGTCAGGCCCATCCGGTCGACAACGCTCGGGTCGACACCGGTCAGCATAATCTCGGGAAAATCGTCGAATGCCAATCCCTGCCCAAAGGTACGGATGAGAATCCGGTCGCCGGGCAGCATCTTGTCCAGATCCTCCGGCGAAAACCACAGCAGCGTATGGTCGATGCCGCCATGAAATCCGGTCACAAATCCCCGGGCGCCCTTGGCATCGCCCGACACGACCCGCGCTTCGTTGCCGACACAGGCCAGCATGACAAGGGCGTCGTTTTCCTTCGGGTCAGGATTCCGCATGCTGACGCCCGGTTCCACATGGTCACAGACCCGGTCGTAGACGCAGTCGCCGAGAGCAACATTGTAGGTGATTCCGCCGACGCTTGGCAGTACACCGCTTGTCCCGTCGTGGTTGAGTTTGAAGGTTCCGCTGTGTCCGATGGTGGGGTGGTGGATCTGGCCCATCACCGAGAGGGAGACAAGGCGGGAACGGTTATCGGAAAGGGTCATGTCAGTTCCTCCTGTGTTGTGAGATGGTTGCATGAGTCTGATGCTATTGTATCCCGAACGGACGGCAAAGGAAAGCCCCCAAAAAAATTTTGGGTGTTCAAGCCAAACAAAACCCCCCGTCCGGATCCAGCCGGACGGGGGGGAAGAGAGGGCGCCGCTTACTGCATTACGGCACCGCGGTTAGCGGGACCAACCAGACGGGCGTACCGGGCCAGCCATCCGCTCTTGATGTTGGGTTCACGGGGAACCAGCTTCGCCTTTCTCTGCTGCAGGACGGCATCGTCAACCAGCAGATTGATGCGGCTGGCAGGAATATCGATCTCGATCAGATCGCCCTCTTCGACGCAGGCGATCAGGCCGCCAACCGCCGCTTCAGGCGCAATATGCCCGATCGACGCGCCGCGCGACGCCCCGGAGAATCTGCCATCGGTGATCAGGGCGACAGTCTTATCCAGCTTCATGCCGGCGAGCGCCGAGGTGGGGGAGAGCATTTCCCGCATGCCGGGACCGCCCTTGGGGCCCTCATAGCGGATGACCACCACATCTCCATCCTTGATCTTGCCGCCAAAGATGGCCTCGATCGACTCCTCCTCCGAGTCAAAGACCCGGGCGGGACCGGTGTGGCGCAGCATCTCAGGAGCGACGGCGCTGCGCTTGACGACGCAGCCGTCCTGGGCGATGTTGCCCCACAGGATGGCGATACCGCCGGTTTCGCTGTAGGGATTGGAGAGCGGACGAATGACCTCGGGGTTTTTGTTGACCGCGCCCCGGACATTTTCGCCGAGGGTCTTCCCGGTCGCGGTGATAACGTCAGGATTGAGGTAGCCGCCCTCCAGCAGCTGGTTCATGACGGCGGGGAGGCCGCCGGCAGCGTTGAGCTCGTGCATATGATGAGGGCCTGCGGGGGCGAGATGGCAGAGGTTGGGGACCTTGGCACTCAGTTCATTGATCAGCTCAAGGTCGATCGGGCATCCCGCTTCGTTCGAGATGGCCAGCAGGTGCAGCACACTGTTGGAGGAACAGCCGAGGGCCATATCAACCGACAGTGCGTTGCGGATGGAGGCCGGGTTGATGATGTCACGCGGGCAGATATTGCGTTCGACCAGCTCCATGATCTTCATGCCGGCGTGCTTGGCCAGCTGCAGCCGCGCGCTGTAGACAGCGGGGATGGTGCCGTTGCCCGGCAAAGCGATTCCAATCGCTTCGCAGAGACAGTTCATCGAGTTGGCAGTATACATTCCCGAGCAGGAGCCGCATCCGGGGCAGGCGCCCAGCTCGCATTCAAGCAGCTGTTCATCGGTGATCAGATTGGCCTTCCGGGCGCCGACCTGTTCGAACATTTTAGACAAACTGACTTCCTGCCCCTCATAGGCGCCTGCCAGCATCGGGCCGCCGGAGCAGACAATCGACGGGATATTGATCCGGGCAGCCGCCATCACCATACCCGGAACGATCTTGTCGCAGTTGGGCACCAGAACCAGACCGTCAAAGCAGTGAGCAAGGGCCATCGTCTCGGTGGAATCAGCGATCAGTTCGCGGGAGGCGAGAGAATACTTCATGCCGATATGTCCCATCGCGATGCCGTCACAGACCCCGATGGCGGGAACCTCAATGGGGGTACCGCCGGCCATCCGAATGCCGGCCTTGACCGCTTCGGCGACCTTGTCGAGGTGGAAGTGTCCGGGAACGATCTCACTGTGGGCTGATACGACGCCGATCAGCGGGCGGTTGAGCTCCTCCTCGGTGTAGCCAAGCGCATAGAAAAGGGAGCGGTGCGGGGCGCGCTCCACCCCTTGGGTTACCTGACTGCTTCTGCGTTCCATATGTTTTACCTCCATGAACTGCCAGGTGGCAGGAATTGGCGAACTGTGTTGTCTAAAATTTATAAACATCTTTATCATCATAGTCAATCCCCGGTGAAATGTCAAGGGAAAGCGGCAATTTTTTCGGGGCGAAGGGAAGAAATGCGGGACGTCGGGATTGACAATGGTGCGGCGGCGCATTACACTGTGATTCGTGAAAAAGGAGGCGGTCGGAAATGAGTACAGCTCCAATTTTTGATACGGCGGTCTTTGATCTTGATGGAACGCTGCTGAATTCGCTGGAGGATCTCGCGGTGAGTGCCAACTTTGCGCTGCAGTGCCTGGGATATCCCACGCGCAGCCTGGAGGAGGTACGCCAGTTTGTGGGAAACGGGGGCAGAATGCTGATGATCCGTGCGCTGCCCGCGCAGGCCAGTCCTGAAACGGTACAGCAGGCGTTTGAGATCTTTGCCAAACACTATGAACAGCATATGCGGGATCACACCCGCCCCTATCCCGGGATCGAAGCACTGTTGTCCGAGATGGCGCGGCGTGGGATCCGGATGGCGGTGGTCTCCAATAAGATGAATGAGGCGGTTGGACCGCTGGTCAAAGGCTGGTTCGGAGGATGGATTCCCGTTGCCGTGGGGGAGGGGGAGCAAATTCCCAAAAAACCAGCCCCACAGGGAGTCTGGCGGGCATTGTCTTTGCTGGGAAGCTGCCGGGAGCGCAGCCTGTACCTGGGGGATTCGGATGTAGACGTCGTGACGGCCCGCAATGCCGGGCTCTACGCGGTCGGATGCAGCTGGGGCTTTCGGGATCGGACGGTGCTTGAACAGGCGGGGGCCGACCGGATCATTGACCGGCCGGAGGAATTGCTCTCGCTGTTTTCGGCCGAAGAGACAAAGCGCACCGGCGAGAGAATTTTTCCGGACTTCGGACCGGACGGTCAGCACCGCAATTGACTTTTGCGGCAAAGAGAGGTATTCTTATAATAATAGAGAGAAGCCCTGAGCGGCATTTCCAAAGGAGGGATCACGATGAAAGAGTACCCCGTTATTACGATCAGCCGCCAGTACGGAAGCGGCGGACGGGAAGTGGGCCAGCTTCTGGCCAAGCGGCTTGGCATCCCTTATTATGATAATGAGCTGATTACCCTGGCAGCCGAAGAAAGTGGTTTTGCCCCTGAGTTGTTTGCCAACGCGGATCAAAACGCTTCGAACAGCCTGCTGTTTTCCCTGTCCCTCTATGGGACGACTTCCGGGACGTACAATATGCCGATCGGCGATCGTGTTTTTTTGATTCAGTCCGATATCATCCGCAAGGTGGCCCAACAGGGGCCCTGCGTCATTGTGGGACGCTGCGCCGATTATGTGCTGCATGAGAACCCCAACTGTCTGTCGGTCTTTCTGCGTGCGCCGCTGGATTGGCGGATCGAGCATGCGGTGACGAATTATGGCCTGGCACGGGAGGGCGCAAAGGAAGCGATCAGTCGTACCGACAAAAAGCGCTCGGTGTACTATCAGCATTTTACGGGGGAAAAGTGGGGCCTTTCCGATACATATCATATTACAGTTGATACCAGCCGGGTGGGGATTGGGTCGACGGTCGATATGCTCTATGGTTTGGCGGCCAACTGGGAAAAGAAATAACAGCAGTCTGATTCAGGTGGGGGCAGGCCGAAAACCGGCCGGCTCCCGCCTTTTTCATTCCTGGCCGGCGGTTGAAGAAGCAGGAAGGCTTTCGATCGACAGCACCAGGGGAGCTTCCCCGGGTTGGTCGCGGCAGACGACCTTCAGGCGGTCGCCGAGCAGCATGCCGTCGACGCCGCTCCGGTCGGTTTGGTCGGAGAGAGAGAATTCGTGCAGCGCGCCGTCATCGGTGCGGATGATGATGGTGTGCATTGCTGCCTCCACAAGGACTCCGGTGAAGCTCGTTTCCTCCGAAGGGTCGGCTTCGTTTGATGAGGCGGAACCGGAATCGGTATCCAAAGCGGCAGATGACGCTGGGCTGGACGGGACCGAAGCCGCTTCGCAGGAGGTAAGGAGCAGCGCGGCGGCGAGCAGCGTGGTGAAAACAGATTTGGACAGAAGCATAGCAGTTCCTCCTTGTTGCCAAAACTGGCGCCGGAGAGGGTGAAGGCTCTCCGGCAATTTACAGTCTAACCAGTTAAAATGACGCTGTTATGACCGGTTTCTTACCAAACTGGAGATCCTGTGCGAAGAATAAAAAAGCGCCGTGAGGAAAACCCTCACGGCGCTGTCGGAATACAAGCTGCGTCAATCAATCGCTGACATAGGGCAGGAAAGCCAGATGTCTTGCGCGCTTGATGGCGGTGGTCAGCTGACGCTGATGCCGGGCGCAGGTGCCGGTGACACGGCGGGGAACAATCTTTCCCCGGTCGGACAGGTATCTTCTCAGACGAGGAACGTCCTTGTAATCGATATCCTGAATTTTGTCAACACAGAAAGCGCAGACTTTCTTTCTGCCCTTACGGCCGCCGCGCGGTCTGTTATCCCGATTCTCTCGATCGAAAGCCATTACGATTCAACTCCTTTACAATCTGGTTTGTGAAGTGCGCTCAAAACGGGAGATCATCGTCGTTGTCGATGGCCTGGAAGTCCCCGCTCGATCCGCTGGCGTAGGAAACTCCGGCAGAAGCAGGAGCAGGGGAGGCATAATCCCCCGGGGCGCCGCTGGAAGCGGACTTCGACTCGGTGAAAAAGGCGCGGTCCGCCTGGATTTCGAAGGCGGTACGCTTGTTTCCTTCCTTGTCAGTGTAGTCACGGGTCTGAAGACTGCCCTCAATTCCGATGAGGCGTCCCTTGGAGAAATAGCGGGAGATAAACTCCGCATTCTGCCGCCAGGCAACCACGTTGAAGAAATCAGATTTCTTCTCGGCATTTTTGGAATAGGGGCGATCCACCGCGATCCGCAGCGAAGCGACATTGATGCCGTTCGGCGTGGTACGCAGCTCAGGATCCGCAACAAGACGGCCGATCATGATGACCCTGTTGTACATGACGCTCCCTCCTTAGTTCTCGTTCTTTGCAACGATCAGGGAACGAAGTACGCCGTCGGTAATCTTGTAGATACGGTCGAGCTCGGCAGGGAACTCAGGGGCGCTGGTGAACTCCACAAACAGATAGTGGCCCTCGGTCTCGTCCTGGATCGGGTAAGCGAGTCTGCGCTTGCCCCATTCCTCGACGTTGGTGATGGTGCCGTTGGCGCTGATCAGAGCTTTGAACTTCTCGGTCAGAGCCGCCAGACCCTCTTCACCGACCTGTACGTTGAAGATCGCAACGGTTTCGTAGTTGGCAATATTTTTCGCCATGCTGATACACCTCCTTTTGGACATAAGGCCTTGCGGGAACCGCAAGACAAGGATACTGCTTTGGACAAAGCATAACGCATATAATTTATCAGGTTTTTCTGGTAATGTCAAGGGTTTTGCGGGGAAATCGGCGGGAAACTGGGGAATTTTTCGCATATTCCTTCTCCGGCACGATTATATATGGTGATGGAGTGTGGTGATGCCGATGGAGGAGGGGGCGGGACGGCAGTGCACGGAGGCGGGGAAGACCGGTCAAAAGCGCCAGCAGTGGAACAATGCCTGCGCGCAGGAGGTAATCCTTGCCGCGGCCAGCCTGGCGCTTGCGCTGTCGAAGGGCAGAACACAGTATGAAATTGAAACGCTGATCAACCTTTTTTCGCTGACCACCAGCAATCTGCAGTCGATTCTGGCGCAGGGACTGATCGATCAGAAAACGCGGGACTATCTGGAAACTCCGCTGTAGCAGATGGGAAATCCTCCCGGAGGTTGATGTGTTCTGTCGGGGAACACTAGAAAAAAAGCACGGATCAAAAAAGGGGGAGCAAAATGAAGATACGTTGGCTTCTGTCGGCGGTGGCATTTTTTTCACTGCTGTCTTACCTGGGGGTCTGGGGTTATTTCATGTTGACCCGAGGGGCCGAGCCGGGGGAGTTACCTGTACCCGATCCGCCTTTTGTGTCGTCAGCCCCCATCGAGCCGGCCTCCGAAGCAGCCGGCGGGGAGCAGGCGGAGGTGTCCGGCGTCGTGCCGGAGTCCTCGGTTTCCACCGCTGCCGATCTCGTGGAGAAGCAGGGAATCGAGCTGTCGGCGTCCGAGGTGGATCCCGGCGGCTTTCTGGTGCTGACCGTCTACGATGAGCAGGATCCGCAGGCCGTCACGGTCGACCATCCGTTCGGCGTCACGGTGCGCTTCTATCCCGTGAGGGATCACCTGGCGGCTTTGCTTCCGGTGAAGTACACCTATGAGCCCGGTCAGTATCTGATCACTGCATCGGGTGAGAATTTTCTGGAAAGCTTTACGGTGACGGTCAAGGACAGGGATTTTCCAACCCAGGAGCTGGTTGTCGAACAATCGACCGTCGACAGCACCATCAACAGCAGCAGCGCCAACGAGGAGTATTACGCCCGGGTTCAGCCGACCAAATTCCAGTCGGGGGACCAGGCGCTCTGGGAAGGGGCGTTTCTGCTTCCGGTTGAAGGGCGTGTCACCACCGAATTCGGCATGCAGCGAATCACCAACGGTGTGCCGGGAGAGCGCCACGGCGGGATCGACCTTGCCGCCCCGCTGGGAACGCCGGTTCTCGCGGCGAATACCGGGCGGGTGGTTTTTGCCGATCTGATTGCATTGACCGGGAATACCGTCTGCATCGATCACGGCCTCGGACTCAAAAGCTGGTACTATCACATGGACACCCTTTCGGTGGAGGAAGGGCAGATGGTGCAGCGCGGGGAACCGATCGGAACGGTGGGGTCGACCGGATTTTCCACCGGTCCACACCTGCATTTTGCCGTATCGGTCTGGAATATCTATGTGGACCCGCAGCTGGTCTTCGACGAAGCGCCTGCGATCTGAAAAAACGCCTTGACATATTGATGTCAAGGCGTTTTCCTTGCCAGGGAAAAAGGATCAATCCTTCTTCTTAAGCTTGGTCTTATTTCCCTTTTCGTCGACAATATAGGTGTTTTCCAGCTGTGCCACCAGGCTGTTGCGGTAACTTTCGATATATTCCCGCCGCAGTACGGCGCGCTCCTGCAGTTCCTCCTCGGTCAGTGCACCGGTGCGGGCCTTGCGGGCCAGCTCGTTGATGCGGTCGATCTTTTTCTGTTCCAACAGGATTTCCTCCTTGTATCGGACAATCGTCAGGGCCGCCGTGCGATGACGCAGCGGTCAATTCCGGCCAGATCCTTGCGGACCGTGATCTCGTGAAATCCGTTTTGCCGCAGAATGTCGCAGATCTGTCCGGCCTGGGTATAGCCTGCCTCAAAGATCAGCAGCCCATTTTCTTTCAGCCGGGATGGGGCGTCGGCCGCGATGGCGCGATAGAACCGCAGTCCATCCGGCCCACCGTCCAGGGCGATCCGCGGCTCGTGGCGCACCTGCGGCGGAATCTCTTCGAGCTCCTGTTCGGTGAGGTAGGGAGGATTGGAAATCAGAAGATCGAGCAAAGGCA
Organism: uncultured Oscillospiraceae bacterium; assembly: GCA_949285275.1. Lineage (GTDB taxonomy): Bacteria > Bacillota > Clostridia > Oscillospirales > Ruminococcaceae > Yanshouia. The sequence continues at coordinate 8,160 of CASEBP010000086.1, forward strand.
GGTCGGACAGTGACGCCGGATTCAGGACATCCGCTTCGATAATTGTTACCCGTTCGCCGCCTGGTGCGGCGCCGACGTTGGTGTAGAGGTAGGAAAGGGCCTCAGAGGAAAGTTCCACCGCATAAACCTGTGCCTGCGGCAGAAAATGGGCCAGCGCCAATGAAATTGCTCCGCTGCCCGCGCAGTAATCGGCGATCACCGGATGCTCCATACCGCCGAGCAGTTCGAGCGCGGCATCTACCAGCGTTTCGGTGTCGGGACGGGGAATCAGCACCCCTTCACCGACCGCAAGCGGGATGGAATAAAACTCCCATTCCCCGAGCAGATACTGCAGCGGGTAACCGTCAGCAAGGCGGCGGACCTTCTGGCGGAAAACAAAAGCTTCCTCGGCTGATACCTCGGCGTCGGAACGGCAGATTCTGCCGTCGGGCGAGAACTGAGCATGAAAGAGTTGGGAGAGATCGAAATCGGCGGTGTCATGGGTCAGCTTGCGCCGGCACTCCCGATAAAGCTGATCGTAGGTCATCTCTGTTTACCACCTGTCCTCGTCCTGATTTTCGGGAATGCAGGGCTTCATCGCTGCGATGGCAATTTCCAGCTGGGTGAGGTCCGGTTCCCGCGTGGTCAGCCGCTGCAGCCAGAGGCCCGGAGCGGAGATAGCGCGGGTGCAGGGATTGTTGTAGCGCCCGGCCAACTTGATGATCTCATAGGCGACGCCGACCACCAGCGGGAGGCAGGCGAGCTTGAGGACAATCCGCAGCAGCAGGCTGTCCCAGGAGACCAGTGAAAAGACCAGCACCGAAACGATGATGACAATCAGAATGAAGCTGGTGCCGCAGCGGGGATGAAAGCGGGAATGCCTGGCGGCATTTTCCGGGGTCAGTTCGTCTCCCGCTTCGTAGCAGGCAATGGTTTTGTGCTCGGCGCCGTGGTATTCAAATACCCGCCGGATGTCGGGCATCCGGCTGATGGCGAAGAGATACAGGACAAAGATACCAATTTTAACGGCTGCCTCAATCAGCGAGAGCAGGAAAGGAACGGCGATCAGCCGGCGGATCTGCCCAATCAGAAGGGTGGGCAACACCATAAACAGGAGAATCGCCAGCGCCATTCCCAGGACCATCGCTACCCCGCCGAAGACCTTTGAAAGGTTTTCACCGAAAAGATCCATCAGCTTTTTTTCCAGACCGGAGGGCTCTTCCGGTTCCAAACCGGCGATATCAGCGGACTTCATCAGACACCGATAGCTGTCCCTCATGCTGTCGATAAAGTTGAAGACCCCCCGGATGATGGGGGTGGTTTTATACCAGGGCCGTGCGACGGGGAGATCCCATTCGGTGAGATCGATTTCTCCGTCCGGTTTGCGGACCGCCATTGCCATTTTGCGCGGCCCGCGCATCATGACCCCTTCGATCAGGGCGGAACCGCCGATCGACGTCTTTTTCTGCTCGTTGCAATGATTACTCAATGGTTTTGTTCCTCCCCGCCTTTCTCAGGCGTTTGCAGCGACTGCTGCCAGATTTCATAGCGCCGGGCGGTAGGGATTCGGATGATGACTGTTGTTCCCTGTCCCAGTGTGGACTGAACGTTCAGTGTGCCTCCAAATGCAGTGACCAGCTCGTCTGCTACAGCCAGACCGATTCCCGAACCACGCCGGGTCAGGTTGGCTTTATAGAATTTCTGCTTGATTTTCGGCAGGTCCTCCGGACTGATGCCGCAGCCGGTGTCGGACACCGAGACGACATAAAAATCGCCTTCAGACGCGGCAAGAATCCGGATTTGGCCTCCGGCATCGGAATACTTGATTGCATTGTCGATAATGTTGATAAAAACCTGCCGCAGCCGGTTTTTGTCCGCCATGACGACGGCCGCTTCGATCTGCTCCTCATACTGGAGGTCAAGCTGTTCGCGGCGCGCCTTTTCGGTGTACATCAGAACTGCCTCTTCCAATTCAGCGAGCAGGTCGATTTTTTCGATGATCAGCTTGAGCCGGCCTGACTGCATCCGGGAGAAGTCAAGCAATTCCTCGACCATGAGCGAGAGACGATCGGTCTCACTGATGATGACCCGCATTCCTTTTTGAATGGTCTCCTGGTCGTCGCCGGCGTCCAGAATGGTTTCGCTCCATCCCTTGATCGCGGTCAGCGGGGTGCGGAGCTCGTGGGAGACCGAGGAGATAAATTCATTCTTCATCTTTTCGGTATTGCCGAGTTCCTCCGCCATATAGTTGATCGCCTCGCACAGGTCGCCGATCTCGTCGTCATTCTTTTTCTCAAGGCGGGTGTTAAAATTGCCGTGTGCGATTTTGCGCGCAGTTTTTCCGATCTCTCCCACGGGGATAACGATCGAGCTGATGAAGTAAGAGCCGGACAGCAGCATAAAGAAGATAATGGCGATTCCAAACAGAATAGCGACGGTGACGATGCTGTAGATCAGATTGTCGACCCGGTTCAGCGAGGCGACCAGCCGGACTGCAACAAGCGACTCGTCGTTAACCGGCGCGATGCTGGAGATGGCAATGATCTTTTCTCCGCCGATATCCCCCTGAAAGCTTCCCATCCGGTCGGGAGAGGTGAGAGCCGCCTCAAAATCGGGCATCTCGATCTTTTCGTTGACAGCAAAACCGGATGATGTGGTGG